>NZ_JAYSFE010000108.1:0-16553 GCF_041913585.1 Allostella sp. | reverse complement strand
GGTGCCGCCGCCGGCTGCGGCGCGGCCGGGGCCGCCACGGGCGCCGGGGCCGATGCGGGCGCGGCCTTCGGGGCCGGCCGGGCCGCGCCGCCGTCCAGCGCCGAGGCGTCCTCGCCCTCCTCCAGCAGCAGCGCGATCTCGGTGTTCACCTTGACCGCCTGGCTGCCCTCGGGAACGAGGATGCGGCCGAGGCGGCCCTCGTCGACCGCCTCCACTTCCATCGTCGCCTTGTCGGTCTCGATCTCCGCCAGCACGTCGCCCGCCCGGACGGCGTCGCCTTCCTTCTTGTGCCACTTGGCGAGGTTGCCCTCGGTCATCGTCGGCGACAGCGCCGGCATCAGAATGGGAATGGGCATCGCTCGGGGCTCCCCCTACCGGTAGCAGACGGCCTTGGCCGCCTCGACGATCTGCTCGACCTGGGGCAGCGCCAGCCGCTCCAGGTTGGCGGCGTAGGGCAGCGGCACGTCCGCGCCGGTCACCCGGCGCACCGGCGCGTCGAGGTCGTCGAAGCACTGCTCCATCGCCATCGCGGCGAGTTCGGAGCCGATGCCGGCATAGGCCCACCCCTCCTCGACCGAGACCAGGCGGTTGGTGCGCCGGACCGAGGCGACGATGGTCTGGGTGTCGAGCGGGCGCAGCGTGCGCAGGTCGACGACCTCGGCCTCGATCCCCTCCTCCGCCAGCCGGCTCGCCGCCTCGAGCGCGAGCCCGACCATGCGCGAGAAGGCGGTGATGGTGACGTGGCGGCCCGGCCGCACGACCTTCGCCTTGCCGATCGGGACGATGAAATCGGGATCGGTCGGCACTTCGAAGCTCTGGCCGTAGAGCAGTTCGTGCTCGAGGAAGATCACCGGGTTCGGGTCCCGGATCGCCGCCTTGAGCAGCCCCTTGGCATCGGCCGCCGACCAGGGCGACACGACCTTGAGCCCGGGGCAGTGCGCGTACCAGCTCGCATAGCACTGCGAATGCTGGGCGGCGACGCGGGAGGCGGCACCGTTGGGGCCGCGGAACACGATCGAGCAGCCCATCTGCCCACCCGACATGTAGAGCGTCTTGGCGGCCGAGTTGATGATCTGGTCGATCGCCTGCATGGCGAAGTTGAAGGTCATGAACTCGACGATGGGCTTGAGGCCCATGAAGCCGGCGCCCACCCCGAGGCCGGCGAAGCCCTGCTCGGTGATCGGCGTGTCGATCACCCGCTTGGCGCCGAACTCCTGCAGCATGCCCTGGCTGACCTTGTAGGCGCCCTGATATTCGCCGACCTCCTCGCCGAGGAGCAGCACCGTCTCGTCGCGGCGCATTTCCTCGGACATGGCGTCGCGGAGCGCCTCGCGGACGGTGATGGTGTGCGTCTCGCCGGTATATTCCGGCTCCGGCGGCGTCGCGGGCTCGGCCGGCGCCCGCGGCGGGGCAGGCTCGGCCCGGGCCGCCGGCTGGGGCCTCGCCGCCGCCTCCGGCTTGGCCGCGGCGGCGGTGCCCGCCTCCTCGCCGTCCTCGAGCAGCAGCATGATCGGCTGGTTGACGGGCACCGCCTCGGTGCCCTCCGCGACCAGGATCGAGCCGACGGTCCCCTCGTCGACCGCCTCGACCTCCATCGTCGCCTTGTCGGTTTCGATTTCGGCGAGCACGTCGCCCGCCTTCACGGCATCGCCCGCCTTCTTGTGCCACTTGGCGAGCTTGCCTTCGGTCATGGTCGGCGAGAGCGCCGGCATGAGCACTTCGATCGGCATCGAGACCTCTCCTCGGGAGGACACGGGGGCGGCGCCGTCGCTCGCGACGGGCGCCGGCGTCCGCAGATGGCGCCGGCTCAGGCGGCCTTGGATTCGACCAGGACGTCGGTGAAGAGTTCGGACGGGTCGGGCTCCGGGCTCTCCTGGGCGAACTCGGCCGCCGCGGTCACGATGTCCTTGACCTCGCGGTCGATGGCCTTCAGCGCCTCCTCCTTGGCCCAGCCGTTGTCCAGCAGTGCGGTGCGGAGATGGTCGATCGGATCGTGCTCCGACCGCATCTTGTTGACCTCCTCCTTGGTCCGGTACTTGGCCGGGTCCGACATGGAATGGCCGCGGTAGCGGTAGGTCATCATCTCGAGGATGTAGGGGCCCTTGCCGGCGCGGACATGGGCCACCGCCTCGTCGCCCGCGGCCTTGACCGCGACCACGTCCATGCCGTCGACCTGCCGGCCCGGGATGCCGTAGGCGGCCCCGCGCTCGAACAGGTGCGGCGTCGCCGAGGACCGCTGGACCGACGTCCCCATGGCGTAGCGGTTGTTCTCGATGATGTAGATGACGGGCAGCTTCCACAGCGCCGCCATGTTGAAGGATTCGTAGACCTGCCCCTGGTTCACCGCGCCGTCGCCGAGATAGGTGAGGCAGAGGTTGTTGCCGCCCTTGTACTTGAGGGCGAAGGCGATGCCGGTGCCGAGCGGCACCTGGGCGCCGACGATGCCATGGCCGCCGTAGAAGTTCTTCTCGCGGCTGAACATGTGCATCGAGCCGCCCTTGCCGCGCGAATAGCCGCCGCGCCGGCCGGTCAGCTCCGCCATGACGCCGCGCGCGTCCATGCCGCAGGCCAGCATATGGCCATGGTCGCGGTAGCTGGTGATGACCGCGTCGTCGCTGCCGATCGCCGACTGCATGCCGACGACGACCGCCTCCTGGCCGATGTAGAGATGACAGAAACCGCCGATCAGGCCCATGCCGTACATCTGGCCCGCCTTCTCCTCGAAGCGGCGGATCAGCAGCATGTCGCGATACATGCCTACGAGTACGTCCGGGTCGAGGCGCGCCGTCTTGGCGGTGCGCTTCGGCGCCGAGGCCTGACGTTTGGCTACGGCCATAGAGCTTCCTCCCTCGGGCGACCTCAATTGCGGGTCGGCGGGAACGGCCGCCGAGCCCCGATCGTCAACATAGCGTCTGACCGGCGGATTGCAACCAGCCGCGGAGCGGAAGTGCCGACGCAAATCCTTGAAACACAATGGAAATCGTCCGATTAACCAAATTCCGGTTAATCGTGCTGCACTGCGGCCAGTTCGGCGACACTACTTCGCAGGTGCAGCGGGCGCGCGCAGGATCACGAGGTCGTCCGGGTGGGCGAGGTTGAGAACCTCGCGCGCGCGCTCGTCCAGCATGTCGCGGTCGAGGCTGTCGGGCCGGAGCAGCGCGACACGCCGTTCGATCTCCTGGCGCTCGCCGGCGACCTGGCGGGCCTCGGCCTCGGTCGTGCGGATGCGCTCGCTGAGGTCGCGCCAGGCGACGAGGCCGCGGTCGCCGTGAACGAGGTGATAGGCGAAATAGCCGATGACGGCGACGCCCAGAGCGGGCGCCACCCCCATCCGCATGACGCGGCCGAAGTCGCGACGAATCGACATGGCCTCAGGGGATCACCGTCGCCGGGTCGCCGTCAACGCGCGAACGCCGCCCGGCCGGGATAGCGGGCCTGCCGGCCCAGCTGCTCCTCGATGCGCAGGAGCTGGTTGTACTTGGCGGTGCGGTCCGAGCGCGACAGGGAGCCCGTCTTGATGAGGCCGCAGTTGGTGGCGACGGCGAGGTCGGCGATGGTCGTGTCCTCGGTCTCGCCCGAGCGGTGCGACATGACCGCCCGCCAGCCGGCGCGCTGGGCCGTGTCGACGGCGTCCAGCGTCTCGCTCAGCGTGCCGATCTGGTTCACCTTGACCAGGATGGCGTTGGCGGCGTTCTTCGCGATGCCCTCGCGCAGGCGGGCCGTGCTGGTCACGAAGAGGTCGTCACCGACGAGCTGGACCCGGCCGCCGATCGCCCGGTTGAGGGCAATCCAGCCGTCCCAGTCGTCCTCCGCCATGCCGTCCTCGATCGAGAGGATCGGGTAGCGGCCGCAGAGTTCCTCGTAGTAGGCGACCATGCCGGCGGCATCGAGCGTCCGCCCCTCGCCGGACAGGACATAGCGCCCGTCCTTGTAGAACTCGGTCGAGGCCGGATCGAGGGCGAAGGCGACGTCGTCGCCGAGCCGGTATCCGGCCGCTTCCACGGCCTTGGCGATGAAGCCCAGCGCCTCGTCGGCCGTCTTCAGCGCCGGGGCGAACCCGCCTTCGTCGCCGACATTGGTGTTGTGGCCGGCGGCGACGAGCTGCTTGCGCAGGGCGTGGAACACCTCCGAACCCATGCGCAGCGCCTCGGCGAAGCTCTCCGCCCCGACCGGCGCGATCATGAACTCCTGGAAGTCGATGGCGTTGTCGGCATGGGCGCCGCCATTGACGATGTTCATCAGCGGCACCGGCAGGCGGTGGGCGTAGACGCCGCCGACATGACGCCACAGCGGCATGTCGGCCTCGGCGGCGGCCGCCCGGGCACAGGCGAGGCTGACGCCGAGGATGGCGTTGGCGCCGAGCCGCGCCTTGTTGGGGGTACCGTCGAGCGCGATCAGGGCCTGGTCGATCGCGAGCTGGTCCTCGACGTCCATGCCGGAGAGCGTGTCGAAGATCTCGCCGATGACGGCATCGACGGCCCGGCGCACGCCCTTGCCGCCGAACCGGCGGCCGTCGCCGTCGCGCAGTTCGACCGCCTCGTGCGCACCCGTCGAGGCGCCCGACGGCACCGCGGCACGGCCGAGCGTGCCGGATTCGAGGCGGACGTCGACCTCGACCGTCGGATTGCCGCGACTGTCGAGAATCTCGCGCGCGTTGATGTCGACGATCGCGGTCATGATGGTGCCTCGGAACTGGGATGGGGATGGGATGAGCGGCACTAGATATCCGGCCGCATGTGACCGGGGCAAGCGTGCCATCCGGACGCCCATCCGGGCGCAAGGATCGGATGGCGGCACCGGGCGATCCGCGCGACGCTGGCGATCTGCCCGAGGAGCCCGCCGATGACCACGCCCCCGCTCGCCGACCGCATCGCCCGCGTCGACTGGGCCGCCGCCGCCGCGGCCCTGGATGCAACCGGCCACGCCGTCCTGCCGCACCTCCTGACCGAAGCGGAAGCCATGGACGCGATCGGGCTCTTCGACGCGCCCGAGCCGGGGCGCTTCCGGCGCGAGGTGGTGATGGAGCGCCACGGCTACGGGCGCGGCGTCTATCGCTATTTCGCCGATCCGCTGCCACCCGTGGTGCAGACCCTGCGGACCCAGCTCTATCCGCCGCTGGCGACGGTCGCCGACCGCTGGGCCGAGCGGCTCGGCCTGTCGGCCCGCTTCCCCCGCGACCACGCCGCCTACCGGGCGCGCTGCCATGCCGCGGGCCAGACCCGCCCGACGCCGCTGCTGCTGCGCTACGGGCCCGGCGACTACAATTGCCTGCACCAGGACCTCTACGGCGAGGAGGTCTTCCCGATCCAGGCCGTCGCCCTGCTCAGCCGGCCCGGCGCGGATTTCGCCGGCGGCGAGTTCGTGCTGGTCGAGCAGCAGCCGCGCCGCCAGTCGCGGGCGCACGTCGTGCCGCTCGACCGGGGCGACGTCGCCCTCTTTGCGGTCCGCGATCGGCCCCAGCCCGGACGCCTCGGCTGGCGGCGCACCCAGCTTCGCCACGGCGTCGCGACGTTGCGCTCCGGCAGCCGCACCACGCTCGGGATCATCTTCCACGACGCCGCCTGACGGCGGCGCCGGCCGCGGTCAGGCGCGGGCGACGGGGTTCGCCTTGGCGATCCGGTCGAAGGCCATCAGGGTCTCGACGATGGCGGGGAGGTCGGTCAGGCGCACCATGTTCGGCCCGTCGCTCGGCGCGCGGTCCGGGTCCTGGTGGGTCTCCATGAAGACCGCGGCCACCCCGACGGCGACGGCGGCGCGCGCCAGCACGGCCACGAATTCCCGCTGCCCGCCGCTGGTCTTGCCCTGGCCGCCCGGCTGCTGCACCGAGTGGGTGGCGTCGAAGACGACCGGGCAGCCCGTCTCGGCCATGATCGGCAGGGCCCGCATGTCCGAGACCAGGGTGTTGTAGCCGAAGCTGGCGCCGCGTTCGCAGACCAGGGTGTTCGGGTTGCCGGCCTGGTCCATCTTGGCGACGACGTTCGCCATGTCCCAGGGCGCCAGGAACTGCCCCTTCTTGATGTTGACCGGGCGGCCGGTCCGCGCGGCCGCCACGATCAGGTCGGTCTGGCGGCAGAGGAAGGCCGGAATCTGCAGCACGTCGACCGCCTCGGCGACCGGCGCGCACTGCTCGGCCGTGTGGACGTCGGTCAGGACCGGGCAGCCCCAGCGCTCCCGCACCTCGGCCATGATCGGCAACGCCTTGTCCATGCCGAGGCCGCGCGGGCTGTCGGCACTCGTGCGGTTGGCCTTGTCGAACGAGGTCTTGTAGATGAGGCCGATGCCGAGCCGCCCCGTCAGTTCCACCAGCGCATGCGACATCTCCAGCGCATGGTCCCGGCTCTCCAGCGCGCAGGGGCCGGCAATGAGCGCCAGCGGCCGATCGTTGCCGAGGGTGACGTTGCCGACATGGACGTGCCGGGGCTGGGTCATGGGGGCCGGTCTTTCCGCGGGAGGGACAGTTCCGCGGATAGATAGTACCAGGGACCTCCGGATGCGAGCCTGGCCTTGAGGCGCGGCCTCGTCGCGGCGTCGGCGACCGTGCTGCTGGCGCTGGTGCTGATCCATGCCGGCATCGCCATCCCCGACACCGACCAGTGGCTCCCCCTTCTCGGCCACCGCTCGATCGTCACCCACAGCATGCTGCTGCCCGCCGTCGTCGTCCTGCGCTGGGCGATGGTCGGCGGCCTGCTCGCGGGCGGCGTCGCCATCCACCTCGCCGCCGACCTGCTGTCGCGCCAGTGGGTCGGCTACGCGCTGGTGAAGCTGCCCGTCGCGGGCTCGCTCGGGGCCACCGGATCGCAGCTCTTCCTGGCCGCGAACGCGCTGGTCGGGCTCTGGCTCTACCACCGCGCCGCCGGCGAATCCGGCATGCCGGGCGCGGCCTGGGCCAGCTTTGCGGCCGCAGGCGCGGTCTACTTCCTCGTCAACGAGCGCTGGTGGCTGCTGGTGCTCCCGGTCCTCGTGCTGGCGCTGCTGACGACGCGGCGCGCCTGACGAGCCGCGGGCTCACCCGAGGCGGGCACTGTCGAGATAGGCGCGGCCGGCGAAGTGGCGGCGGATCAGCCGGCGACCGCCCGAGCGCACCTCCTCGACCCGGGCCTCGCCGTCCGCGGAGCCACCGTCCGCGGCGCCGCCGGCCAGGGCCTCGGCCAGGATGCGACCATCCATGCCGCCGTCCGCCGCCAGGCCGAGATGCGCCAGGATGGTCGGGGCGACGTCGACCGTGCCGGCGGGATGCGGCGAGGCGTAGCCTGCCCTCGCCCCGGCGCCGCCGAGGATGAGCACGTTCGCCATCTCGCGCGGGTGCAGCCCGCCATGCATGCTGCCGCCGACCGGGATCGCATTGTGGAAGAGGCAGCCGCCGTCGATGCCGTGGGCGTCGAGATCGTCGTCGGTCGCCATGCAATAGTAGAGGTCGGGCGCGTCCGGGTGGTCGCAGGCGACGAGGCGCCGGTCGAAGCTGCCGGCGACGAGCCCGGCCCGGCCGTCGCCGCCGCGGGTGAAGACGTGGCCGCACCAGGGCTGGTCGAGGAGCCACTCCGCGACCTCGGCCAGCTGCCGCTCGTCGCCGCCGGGCAGGGAGATGCCACCCGAATAGCCCGGCTGTGGGTCCGGCGCGCCGAAGCGCGCCCCCACCACGGCGGCCGCATCGACGGTGGCCCGGGTGGTGACGTGGCCATGGTCCGACATCACCACCACCTGCGGCCGCCGCTCCTCCGGCTCGGAATCGACCCAGTCGAGCACCCGCGCGAAGGCGGCGTCGGCGCCGCGCAGCGCCGCCAGGCCCTCGGGCGTCCCGATGCCGCGATAGTGCCAGGTGGTGTCCGGGTCGGAGAACCAGAGCACGGCGAGGTCGGGATCGAGGTCGGGGATCACGTGGTCGAGGAGGACGCTCGCCGCCCAATGCATGCGCGCGGTGTTGGGCGTCCCGCCCTCGGGGACGGGGCCCACCCGCCGCTCGGCCGCGGCCATGGCGGCGGCCGGCTGCGTCGCGCCCTCGCCATGGGCCGACAGGGTGACATGCCCGAGGTCGGCCGCGCGGTGGTTGAGGAGCCGGGTCGCACCCGGCGAGGCGGTCGAGATCACGGTCATGCGCCGCCCGGCCGCCGCCAGCCGCTCGCCCAGCGACGGCCGCTCCAGGAGCCGGCCGCCGCGGCTCGCCGCCAGGCGATCGAGATGGTCGAGCCGGGCCGTCTGCACCCGCCCGGCCTGGCGGCTGATGAAGGCATTGGCGACCAGCCCGTGGCGGCCGGGATGGCAGCCGGTGACGAGGCTGGAAACGGCGACCCGCGTCTCGCTCGGGAAGACCGTCCGGCTCAGCGGGAAATGCGCGGAACGGGCGCGGAATGCTTCCAGGTGGGGCATCAGCCCCGGCGCGATCATGTCCGGCCGCAGGCCGTCGAACACCACCAGCAGGACCCGCCGCCGCTCCGCCATCGCCCCTCTCCCGTCGCTAGCCCGCCGTCAGCACCGCGACCGCGGTCGCGGGGTCGTTGACCAGGATGCCGTCGATGCCGAGGGCCGCCAGCCGCCGCAGCCGATCCGGCGTGCAGGCCCCCACCGCTTCCTCGCCGCGACCGCCGGAGCGGCCGGCCGTCACCCACGCCTCCAGCCCCGTCGCGTGGGCGACGGCGACCCGCTCCCGCGTCGCGTCGGGCTCCCAGAACCGGATGGCGAAGCCGCCCGCCGTCGCCAGCGCAGCCGGGTCGCCCGTGCCGGGCAGGAGGCCCAGGACCCGGGCCCGCGGCAGGATGGCGCGCGCCGCCGCGACGTCCTCGATGGCCCGAACCCCGAGCACGAGGTCCGGCTCCATGCCGGGCGGAGCCGCGTCGGCGATGGCTCGCAGCATCTCGGGCCCGCGGATCTTGATGTCGATCACGGCCGGCACCCGACCGGCGACGACCGCCAGCAGGTCGCGCAGGGTCGGCACCCAGGGGTCGCCGTCGGGCGCGCGGTGGCCGGCGATCTCGGCCGCCGTCATCGCCGCCACCTCGGCGCCGAGCCCGGCGATGCGGGCGAGGTCCGGGTCATGCGCGACATGGACGACGCCGTCGGCCGAGAAGCGCGCGTCCATCTCGACCGCCCAGGCGCCGGCTGCGATCGCCGCCGCCGCCGCGCGGGGCGAGTTCTCCCGCTCGGTCTCGGAGGCGCCGCGGTGGGCGACGACGCGGACGGCGCCCGTCACACCAGCCGCGACTGCTCGAGGGCGGCGCGCACGAAGGCGGTGAAGAGCGGATGCGGCGCGAACGGCTTCGACTTCAGCTCGGGATGGAACTGGACGCCGACGAACCACGGATGGCTCGGCAGTTCGACGATCTCCGGCAGCACGCCGTCGGGCGACATGCCGGAGAAGCGGAGTCCCGCCTCCTCGAGCGGCGCCCGGTAGTTGATGTTGACCTCGTAGCGGTGGCGGTGCCGCTCGCTGATGCGGGTCGCCTGGTAGATCTCCTCGATGCGGCTGCCGGGCTGGACGACGCAGTCGTAGGCGCCGAGCCGCATGGTGCCGCCGAGATCGCCGCCGGCCTCGCGCCGCTCCAGGGCATTGCCGCGGACCCACTCGGTCATCAGCCCGACCACCGGGTGCCGGCAGGGCCCGAACTCGGTCGACCCCGCCCCCTCCAGCCCGAGCAGGCTGCGCGCCGCCTCGATGACGGCCATCTGCATGCCGAAGCAGATGCCGAAATAGGGCACGTTGCGCTCGCGGGCGAAGCGGGCGGCGGCGATCTTGCCCTCCGACCCGCGCTCGCCGAAGCCGCCCGGGACGAGGATCGCATGCACGCTCTCGAGGTGCTGGACCGCGTCCTCGCGCTCGAAGATCTCGGCGTCGATCCAGTTCAGCCGCACCCGCACGTTGTTCGAGATGCCGCCATGGACCAGCGCCTCGCCCAGCGACTTGTAGCTGTCGGCGAGGTGGGTGTACTTCCCGACGATGGCGATGGTGACGTCGCCCTCGGGCTGGTGGATGCGCTCGACGACCGCCTTCCAGCGCGACAGGTCGGGTTCCGGGCTGGTCAGGCCGAAATGGGCGCAGACCTGCTCGTCGAAGCCTTCGGCATGGTAGGTCACCGGCACCTCGTAGATGGTGCCGACGTCGATCGCCGGGATGACCCGCTCCTCGCGCAGGTTGCAGAAGAGCGCGATCTTGCGCCGGGCCGACGGCGGAATCGGCCGGTCGCAACGGCAGAGCAGGATGTCGGGCTGGATTCCGAGCGCCAGCAGTTCCTTGGCCGAATGCTGCGTCGGCTTGGTCTTGAGTTCGCCCGCGGACGGGATCCAGGGCACGAGCGTCAGGTGGACGAACATCGCCCGCTCGCGACCGAGCTCGTTGGCGAGCTGGCGGATCGCCTCCAGGAACGGCAGGCTCTCGATGTCGCCGACGGTGCCGCCGATCTCGCAGAGCACGAAATCGCTGCCCTCGGCGTCGGCCTGGATGAACTCCTTGATGGCATCGGTGACGTGCGGGATGACCTGGACGGTGGCGCCCAGATACTCGCCCCGCCGCTCGCGCCCGATCACCGTCGAGTAGATGCGGCCGGTGGTCACGCTGTCGCTGCGCCGGGCCGGAACGCCGGTGAAGCGCTCGTAGTGGCCGAGGTCGAGGTCGGTCTCGGCCCCGTCGTCGGTCACGAACACCTCGCCGTGCTGATACGGGCTCATCGTGCCCGGATCGACGTTGAGGTACGGGTCCAGCTTGCGCAGCCGCACCGAAAAGCCGCGCCCCTGCAGCAGCGCGCCGAGCGCGGCTGCGGAGATGCCCTTTCCGAGTGAGGAGACCACGCCGCCGGTTATGAAGATGAACCGCGTCATGGACAGTCAGAATATCCCCGCGATCGAGTCCCGCCCAACCGCGAAATTGCAGCCGCGGGTTCCCACGACGGGAACCCGGTCGGAATGAGGGTCAGTTGGCCTGCGGTACCGCCGGCGCGGCCGGGGCGGCCGGAGCGGCGGGAGTGGCCGGGGGCTGGTCGACGATGGAGCGCGGCTTCACCGCGCCGCCCGTCAGATGCACGAGAGTCAGGCTGGTCACGACGAAGCAGGCGGCGAGGATCGCCGTCGTCCGCGTGAGCAGGTTGGCCTGGCCGCGGCCGGACAGGAAGCCGGCCATGCCGCCGCTGCCCCCGCCGCCGATCCCGAGCGCGCCGCCTTCGCTGCGCTGCAACAGGATCACCACGACGAGCGCCACGGCAATGAGCAGGTGGATGACGAGGATGACCTGCGCCATGGGGCGAATTCCTGAACTGTCGAACCGGGGAGTCGCGGGGTATTTAGTCGTTCGCGCCGTCGTGCGCCAGTGGCGAATTCGCCGCTACCGCGTCGCCTCGCCGATCGCCCAGAAGTCGTCGACGACGAGGCTGGCGCCACCGACCAGGGCGCCGTCGACGTCCGGCAGGCGCAGCAGCGCCGCGGCGTTGCCGGGCTTGACCGAGCCGCCATAGAGGATGCGCAGGGCCGCGGCGTCGATCGACGGCGGCACGCAGCCGCGGATGTGGGCATGCATCGCCTGGACGTCGTCGACGGTCGGCGTCCGCCCGGTGCCGATCGCCCAGACCGGTTCGTAGGCGACGACGGTGTTGGCCGCCGTCGCCCCGGCCGGGATCGAGCCGGCGATCTGCCGGGCGACCACGGCATGGGCCCGGCCGGCGTCGCGCTCGGCCTCGGTCTCGCCGACGCAGACGATGGCGACGAGCCCGGCGGCGTGGGCGGCGGCGGCCTTGGCCGCGATCGCGGCGTCGTCCTCGCCATGGTCGGCGCGGCGCTCGGAATGGCCGACGATCACGTAGCCGCAGCCGGCATCCGCCAGCATGCGGGCGGCGATGTCGCCGGTATGGGCGCCCGATGCCGCGGCATGGCAGTCCTGGCCGCCGACCGCGACCGGGGCGCCCGCGACCGCGGCGACCACCACCGGGATCGCCGTCGCCGGCGGGCAGACGAGCCAGTCGCAGGGCGGCGCATCGCCGGCCCGGGTGCGGCCCGCGAGGTCGCGGCCGCGGGCTTCGGCGTCGGCCGCGAGCCCGTTCATCTTCCAGTTCCCGGCGATCAGGGGGCGTCGTGCATGGTCCATGGGCGTCGTCTCTAGCATGGCCGAATGTCGGCCGGAAAGCGCCGCCCGGCCGATAGGCGTTGCTGGCGATAGCCCCGATCCCTATGATCCGCGGCCCAATTCAACCACCCGGACGCGGATCCCGACCGCCCATGCTCCAGGCCATCCGCAGTCGCGCCACCTCCTGGGTGGTGAAGATTCTCTTCCTCCTCCTGATCCTGAGCTTCGGGGTCTGGGGCATCGGGGACATCTTCCGCCAGCCCGGCGCCGAGGCGACGGTGATCCGCGTCGGCGATGCCAAGATCAGCGGCGTCGAGGTGGTGAACCAGATCCGCCGCGACGTCGAGCAGCTCCGCCCGATGTTCGGCGGCACCCTCGACATGGCGCAGGCGCGCGAACTCGGCATCGTCGACCGCTCGATCGAGCAGATCGTGCAGCAGCGCCTCTATGCCCAGGCCGCGAACGATCTCGGCATCGTCGTCGGCGACGACGCGGTGCGCCGGACGCTGGCCGCCAATCCCCAGTTCCGCTCCGCCGGGCAGTTCGACGCCCGCGCCTTCCAGTCCGCGCTGCAACAGATGCGCACGACCGAGCAGCTCTATGTCGGCGGCCTGCGCCAGGACATCGCCCGCGTCGCGCTCGCCGACCCGGTCGTGGCCGGCGCCGGCGTCGGCCGGGCGGCGGCCGAGCTCCTCTATCGGCATCGCAACGAGAAGCGGCGGGCCGACGCGGTCCTGCTGCCGCGCTCGCTCTTCGCCGATGTCGGCACCCCCGACGACGCCCAGCTCGCCCAGACCCTGGAGCGGCTGAAGGACCGGTTCTCGACGCCGGAGCTCCGGCGGGTCACGGCGATCGTGCTGAGCCCGGACGCGCTCGCCGAGGGCATCGCCATCAGCGACGCCGACGTCGCCGCCGAGTACGCGCAGCGCAAGGCCGAGTTCACCCGCCCGGAGCAGCGCCGGCTGCAGCAGATCCTGGTGCCCGACGAGGCACAGGCGAAGCAGGTCGCCGACGCGCTCGCCGCCGGCCAGGATTTCGCGACCGTCGCCCGCGACATCGCCAAGCAGGACCCGGCCGGCCTCGACATCGGTCTGACCGAGCGCGCCGGCCTGCCGGAGGAACTGGCGCCGGTCTTCGACACGCCCGCCGGACAGGCGACGGCACCGCTCCGCAGCGCCCTCGGCTGGCACGTCCTCCGCGTCGCCGAGGTGGTCCCCGAGGCGGTGCGCCCGCTCGCCGAGGTCAAGGACGCGATCGCCCAGACCCTGCGCCGGGACCGGGCGCTCGATGCGCTGTCCGAACAGGCGACGAAGCTTGAGGACGCGCTCGCCGGCGGCGCCAGGATGGACGAGGCCGCCGCCGCGGTCGGCGTCTCGGCGCTGGCCCTGCCGCCGCTCGACGCCCAGGGACGCGACGCCGACGGCCAGCCCGTTTCCCCGCTGCCGGGCGGTCCCGAGCTGCCCCGCATCGCCTTCGACACGGCCACCGGCGAGACGGCGCCGATCGTCGAGATGCCCGAGGGCGGCTATCTCGCGGTCCATGTCGACGAGGTCATCGCCCCCCGCGTGCGCGCCCTGTCCGAGGTCCGCGACGCGGTGGCGCAGGCCTGGGTCGAGGAACGCCAGACCGCGGCGGCCGACAAGCTGGCGGACGAGGTGCTGGCCGCGGTGAAGTCGGGGCGCACGCTCGCCGACGCGGTCGCCGGGCGCGCGGTCGAGGTCAAGCCGGTCGGACCCTTCGCCCGGACCGGCGGGCGCGAGGCGATCCCCCTGCCCCAGGCCGCCGTCACCGCTCTCTTCGCCGGCCCGGTCGGGACGGCAGCCAAGGGGACCGTCGCCGACGGCGTGGCGGTCGGCGTGCTCACCGCCATCGAGCCCGTCGATCCGGCCCAGGAACAGGCGGCCGTCGACACGCTCCGCCAGACGCTGGAGCGCGACGTCGCCGCCGACCTCGGCCAGGAACTGGGTGCGGCGCTCCGCCGCCGGGTGACGGTCGAGATCGACCGCGCCGCGATCGACCGCCTGCTCTAGGACCGTCGCCGATGGACGCCTCGCCCCGGTTCGAGCCCTTCGCCGCCGAGTACGACGCCGGACGCCCCCAGGTCGTCTGGTGCGACTTCGTCGCCGACCTCGAGACGCCCGTCTCCGCCTTCCTCAAGATGGCGGACCGCCGGCCCTTGAGCTTCCTCTTCGAATCCGTCGAGGGAGGGGCCGTGCGCGGGCGCTATTCGGTGATCGGCCTCAAGCCGGACATCGTCTGGCGCTATCGCAACGGGACGGCCGAGATCAACCGCAGCGCCCGGTTCGACGCCGACGCCTTCGTCCCGATGGGAATGGGCGGACTGGAGGCGCTGCGGACGCTGGTCGAGGAATCCCGGATCGAGCTGCCCCAGGGCCTGCCGCCGATGGCGGCCGGCGTCTTCGGCTACCTGTCCTACGACATGGTCCGGCTGATGGAGCGCCTGCCGGACAAGAACCGCGACACGCTGGGCGTGCCGGACTCGATCTTCGTGCGGCCGACCGTCATCGCCATCTTCGACAACATCCTCGACCGGGTGACGCTGGTGACGCCGGTCCGGCCGGAGGCCGGCGTGGCGGCTCGGGGCGCCTACGACCGGGCGCGCGAACGGCTGGCCGACGTGCTGGCGGACCTGGAGCGGAGCCTGCCGCACCGACGCGAGCCGATGGCCGAGGCCGGCGAGATGCCGGCGCCGGCATCGAACATGACGCCCGAGCGCTTCAAGTGGATGGTCGAGCGCTGCAAGGAGTACATCCGCGCCGGCGACGCCTTCCAGGTCGTGCCGTCGCAGCGCTTCTCGGCACCGTTCCGCCTGCCGCCGATGGCCCTCTATCGCGCGCTGCGGCGCCTCAACCCCTCGCCGTTTCTGTTCTTCCTCGACTTCGACGGCTTCTCCGTCGTCGGCTCGAGCCCGGAGATCCTCGTCCGCCTGCGCGACGACACGGTGACCATCCGGCCGCTGGCGGGCACCCGGCGCCGAGGCGCCACCGCGGCGGAAGACCAGGCGCTGGCGGCGGAACTGCTGGCCGACCCCAAGGAGCGCGCCGAGCACCTGATGCTGCTCGACCTCGGGCGCAACGACGTCGGGCGCGTGTCCCGCGTCGGCACCGTGACGGTCAAGGAGCAGTTCGCGATCGAGTTCTACTCCCACGTCATGCACATCTCCTCCCATGTCGAGGGGCAGATCTCGCCCGACTACGACGCGCTCTCGGCGCTGGTCGCCGGCTTTCCCGCCGGCACCGTGTCGGGTGCGCCCAAGGTCCGGGCGATGGAGATCATCGAGGAGGTCGAGGAGGAGCGCCGCGGCATCTATGCCGGCTGCGTCGGATACTTCTCCGCCAACGGCTCGATGGACACCTGCATCGCGCTGCGCACCGCCGTGGTCAAGGACGGGACGATGTACGTCCAGGCGGGCGGCGGGGTCGTCGCCGACAGCGACCCCGAGGCCGAGTACCAGGAGACCGTCAACAAGGCCCGCGCCCTCTTCCGCGCCGCCGAGGAGGCCGTGCGCTTCGCCCGGCGCGGCTGAGCGCGGCCCCTACCCTTCGGCGATCGCGGTCCAGCGCGCCGGCAGGATGTCCGGAGCCTGCCAGGTCGACTGGTGGCGGGCGAACCACCGCCCGGGGGCGACGACCTCGACGCCCGGGCGCCGGGCGAGCCAGGCGCCCCACCAGGAGAAGGAACTGTTGGCGATGACGTGGCCGTCGCACAGGCTCATCATGCAGAGGTCCGCCACGTTGTCGCCGGAGTTGGCGAAGAGGAACCGCCGGCCCGCGAAGAGCGGCTGCCGCCGGCACCAGGCGATGTCGTCGGAAAAGACGACGACCGGCCGGTCGGGGGCGAACCTCCGTAGGGCCGCTGCGTAGTAGACCCCTTTCAGGACATGGTGCTTGGACCGGTTCGCCAGATAGTCGGTGCGCCGGACATGGAGCGCGATCGGGCGTTCGAGCCGGCCGACGGCCGTGCGGCACCGCGCCAGCACCGCAGCGTCGAACGCGAAGTCCGCCGCCACCATGTCCGCGACGTGGGCGAAGTAGCGCTCGGTCTGGAAAAAGCCGAACAGGCTGACGCCATCCGGACAATGCCGCACGAAGCCTTCGTCGAAGGCGAGGGTCCGTTCGCGATAGTGGCCGCCCTTGACCCGGCCACGGGCGACGGCGCCGGCCATCCGGAAGGCGGCGAACAGCTGATGGTCCCGGAACGGGTCACGGAAGTCGCTGTCGGGGATGCAGAATTCGTAGCCGTGGACCGCGGCGATCCCGCGCAGGGCCGCATACTGGAACATCTGGTTGCCCAGTCGTCCAATCCGTCCGAGGTGATTGCAGCCGATCATGGCGCCGCCCGCGGGACCCTGACGGATCAGAATAGCGCGATCGCCCCGGGATGCGATCCGTGCCGGCCGGAGCCGGCGGTCAGCGCTGCGCCTGCACCGTCGGCGGAATGCGGGCGAGGCTGCTGATCGGCACGAGCTGGAAGCCGCGGCGCTCGGCCTGCG
>NZ_JAYSFE010000107.1:0-16683 GCF_041913585.1 Allostella sp. | reverse complement strand
GCCGCGACGCCGGCTTCCGCCCGCCAGAGGGAGAGATGTTCGCGACCTCTCCCGGCCGACCGGCACCCGCCGCGCCGCAGGCCGCGACCACCGCGCCCCGGCCGGCCGGCCCACCGGCGCCGGCAACGGCGGCCCGGACGGCGGCCGTCCCCGCGTCGCCGGACCGGCCGGCGCCGGTGCAAGCGCCGCCCAGCCCGCCCGCGATCGGCGTGGCCCCGGCCCCGGTCCCCCTTCCGCCCGCACCCCCGGCCGCGGGGATCGCGATCCCGCCGGGCACGGCCGAACGCCTCCCCTACTCCGGGCCGACCGCTCCGCCCCCGGGATATCCGTCCCCCGCCTATTCGGCGCCCGCCTATCCGGCCCCCACCTATCCGACCCCCACCTATCCGGGCCAGGCCAACGCTCCGCGTCCCTATGCCGAGCCGTCCCGCCCGACGCCGGGCTATCCGGCCCCCGCCTACCAGCCCCCGTCCTATCCGCCCGCTCCCTACCCGCCCGCTCCCAACCCGCCCCCTCCCAACCACCCGACGGCCTCGTATCCGGCGCCGTCCGGCGCCTATCCCGTGCCCTCCCAACGGCCGCCGGCGCCAAGCTATGCGCCGCCGCCGGAGCCCTACCGCCAGGCCCCGGCTCGGGCGGACGCCTATGCATCCGGCCCCTACTATCCGCCGGGGGCCACCACTCCGCGCCCGGGCGCGGGCCCGGCGGCCGTGCCGAGCTGGCTGCGCCACGCGGTGCCGACCGCCCCGCCCCAGGTGGCCGCCCTCCCCCCGGAACGCTCCCGTCAGGCGGTGCTGCAGACCGAACTGGCCGAAGCCGGCGACCATCGCAACAACGGACCGCCGCGCAACTATCGCGTCTGGCTCGGCACCGTCGAGACCGAGGCCCAGGCGCGCTGGGAATGGGAGCGGCTCGTCGACAACCATCCGCGCAGCTTGGCGCTGACCTCGGCCGATGCGGAACTCGTCGTCTCCGAGCGCGGCCACCAGGGCTGGCGCATCTATGCCGGACGCTTCGAGACCATGCAGGCGGCGAGCGCCTTCTGCGCCCGGCTCCGGCTCGACGACCGCTTCGCCCGCTGCACCCCCTACCGCGACGCCGACTGACCCCGGTCCTGCCGGCGCCCGCCGGCGAGGAGCGCCGCGATCGCGAGGGCCTGCACGGCGACGGCGGCGGCGAACAGCAGCGGCGCCGCGGCGGCGCCCGGCTCGCGCAGCAGCCCGAAGGCGGCCGGGGCGAAGGCGTAGGCAGCCTGGGCGAGCGCCACGATCAGGGCCACCACGCGGCCGACCTGTTCGGGCGGGAACTCGGCCTGGGCAATCAGCGGCGGCAGCGAGGTGGCATTGCCGATCCCGGCCCCCACCAGCAGCACCCCCGGCACCAGCAGGGACGTCGCGGTGCCGTCGGCCAGCAGCAGCAGCACGCCGCCCAGCATCTGCACGGCGTAGCTGGCAGCCGCCACCCGCCGGCGATCGGCCCCGGGCGGCATGAGCCAGCCGACCAGCGTGCGGCCGGCGATCGCCGCCGCCGTCGCCGCCGCCATCGCGATGCCGGCGGCCGCTGCCCCGATGGCCGGAACCAGCAGGGAGAAGAGGTGCGCGAGCAGCCCGATCTGGGCGAATAGACCGAGCGCCATGGCGCTCGCCAAGGTCCGGAAGCGGCGATCGCCCCAGGGCCGCCAGCCGGCCGGCGCCGGCGGGACCGGCGGTGCCGGGTCGCCGCCGCCGTCCGCCACCTGGCCGAGGTCCCGCGGCGTGCGCGCCAGCACCGACCCCGCCATGACCCATACCGCCAGGATCATGGCGAGCCCGACCAGGGTCGCGGCCTGGGCGAACCCGAAGGCGGCGATCGCCGCGACCCACAGCGGCTGGAACAGGATGCCGCCGACGCTGGCGCCGTTGTAGGCCATGGCCAGCGCCGCCGGCCGCCGCCGGACGAACCAGGGCTGCAGGATGGCGTTGATCGCGGCCGCTCCCATGGCGACCCAGCCGACGCCGCTGGCCAGCGTCGCCAGCATCAGCTGCCACGGCTCGGCGGCGACCGCCCAGCCCAGCACCCCGACGGCGAGCAGCACCGCGCCCGCGCGGGTGACGGCGGGCACGCCGAACCGGCGATAGAGGCGCGGCAGGTTGGCGACCGCCAGCGCCCCCGAGAGGAAGTGGAGCGTCGCGGCCGCCGAAACCAGCCACAGCGGCCAGGGGCGCGCCTCCTGGACCGCGTGGAGGTAGATCGGCGGGCCATAGAAGCCGATCCCCCAGCCGAACGTCGCGAGCACGAAGGCGGCGCCGACGACGCGCCACCCGTAGAAGCCCGATCCCGCTGCCGCCATGCACCGCTCCGCACCGATCTGCCGCCCGGTCAGGGTGGCAGCGGCGCCAGCGACGATGCTACGATCGCGATCGAACCATGTTAGGGTCCGGCGATGCCGCCGCCCTCGCTCCAGGCGAACCAGCCGAGGACGGCCGACAGCAGCAGCAGACCGAGCGACGCCAGGCGCACGGCCGGCGCCCGCCTCAGCAGGTACAAGGCGAGGGCGAGCAGCGCCAGCCCGACCGCCGCGATCTCCATGGCCGTAGCGATGGCCGCCTCCTCCCCGTCACGGGACCCGCCGGCTCGTCTACCACCGCCCAGCCCGGCCTCGCCAGTCCCGCGGCGGGCGTCGGATTGTGTCACCCGGCGGCGGTGACCTGATAGGATGTGTCGAAACCGCGCGGTTCGCCGATGGAGCCCCAATGCCGCACCCCGACATCGTCCGCCTCGGCGGCCGCTTTCCCAACCGCAGCCGTACGGTCGTCCATGGCGGGCTCGTCTGGACGCTCGCCACCTCGGGCACCAAGGTCGAGGACTTCGCGGCGCAGATGCGCGACGCGCTCGGCCAGCTCGACGCCGAACTGGCCCGCGCCGGCACCGACCGGACGCGGGTGCTGACGGTCGACGTTTACCTCACCGACATGGCGCGCAAGGCGGAGATGGACGCGATCTGGACCGAATGGGTCGCGCCCGGCGACCCGCCGCGGCGGATGACGATCGAGACCGCGCTCGACGGCCCGGATCTGGTCGAGCTCGTCTGCCTGGCCGCCCTGCCGCGATGACGCCGCCCCTCGCCCGCCTCGCCCGCCTCGCCGTGCTGGCCGCGGCGCTCGCCGTCGGGGCCTGCCAGGACATGATCGAACGGCCGCAGCCGGCGCCCGTGGTCGCCGCGCCGCCGCCGGCCCCGCCGGCGCCGGTCGACCAGATCGCCGGACGCCCCACCGTCATCGAGGGCGACCTGATCGAGATCGACGGCCAGCGCGTGCGCATCCAGGCGGTCGACGCACCCGCGATCGACACCAAGCTCGGCAAGCGCGCGATGATCGAGATGCGGCGGATCGTCGGCCGCGACCCGGTCGAGTGCCAGCTGCTCGAGCTGGAGGCGCCGACCGGCAAGGGCCGGCAGGCCTGGGTCGCGCGCTGCCGCAGCGGCGAGACCGACATCGGCCAGGAGCTGGTGCGGCGCGGCTGGGCCCGCGCCCTGCAGCGCTATGGCGACAGCTACGTCATCGAGGAGGCGCAGGCCCGCGCCGCCGGCCGCGGCATGTGGCCGAAGCCGCCGCCCGCCCGCCCTGCGAGCAAGCCCAAGACGCCGGCCCGCAAGGCCGGCTGACGGTCACGGCACCAGCAGCCGGTAGCCGACGCCCGGCTCGTTCAGGATGAAGCGCGGGTGCGCGGGATCGTCGCCCAGCTTGTCGCGGATCTGGCTGACGAAGACGCGCAGATAATGGATGTCGGCCTCGTGCGCGCGGCCCCACACCTGACGCAGGAGCTGCGGGTGGGTGACGATCCGGCCGGCATGGCGCGCCAGCATCGCCAGCAGCTCGAACTCCTTGCGCGTCAGCCGGACCGGGCGATCGCCGACCTGCACCTCGCGCCGGGCGAGGTCGATGCGCAGCTCGCCGACCGTCAGCTCCGAAGGCTCCGCCGCACCGCCCTCGCCGCCGCGGCCGCGGCGCAGCACGCGCAGCCGCGCCAGAAGCTCGGCGATGCCGAACGGCTTGACGACGTAGTCGTCGGCGCCGGCATCGAGGGCCGCGACCTTCTCCGCCTCCGCCTGACGCACCGACAGCACCAGGATCGGCACGCTCGACCATTCCCGGATGCGGGCAATGACCGCCTTGCCGTCCATGTCGGGCAGGCCGAGGTCGAGGATCACGACGTCGGGTGACTCGGTCGCGGTGCGCGCGACGGCGTCCTGGCCGCGCGCCGCCTCGACGACGGCGAAATCGTGCGCCTCGAGGGCGATCCGGAGGAAGCGGCGGATCTGCGCCTCGTCGTCGACGACGAGGATCTTGCCGGCGCCGCCGGTCACGGCTCGCGACCCTCGGCCGCCGTCGGCGGCGGCGGCGTGCCGGCGGGCAGCCGGACCGTCACCCGGGCGCCGCCCTCGGGCGCGGCGTCGACGGCGATGCGGCCGCCGTGGGCCTCGACGATGCCGCGGCAGATGGCGAGGCCGAGCCCGGTCCCGGCCCGCTGGCCGTCGCCCGCCCGGACCCGGTAGAACATGTCGAAGACCCGTTCGCGATCGGCTTCCGGAATCCCCGGCCCGGCATCGCGCGTCTCGATCACCACCTCGCCGCCCTCCCGGCGCGCCGCGACGGTGACGACGGTCCCGGCAGGGGCGTACTTGGCGGCGTTGTCGACGAGATTCACCATCACCTGCTCCAGCAGCACCGCGTCGCCCCGAACCGGGCCGAGGTCGGCGGGCACGGCGATGTCGACCCGGTGGTGCTGGAGGGCCGAGCCGAGCTGGCGCACCGCCCGACCGACCACCTCGCGGAGGTCGAGCCAGTCGGTGGCGGGCCGCAACGCGCCGTAGCCGAGCCGGGTCATGTCGAGCAGGTTCTGGACGAAACGGTTGAGGCGCTCCCCTTCCTCGCGGATCGCCAGCGCCATCTGCCGGCGCCCGTCCGGCCCCAGCGCCGCGTCCGATTCGACCAGCGTCGAGGCCGCGCCGATGATCGAGACCAGCGGGGTGCGCAGGTCGTGGCTGACGGCGGAGAGGAGCGCGCCGCGCAGGCGTTCGGTCTCGGACAGGAAGCGGGTCTCCTCGAGGTCGGCGACGAGCCGCGTGCGCTCGACGGCGAGCGCCACCTGGTCGACCAGCGCCTCCAGCAGGCGGCGCTCGTCGGGCGCCAGCAGCGAGCGCCCCTCGAAGGCGACGCCGAGCAGGCCGACCGCCTGGCCGCCCGCCTTCAGCGGCAGGAACAGCCAGGCCGAGCTCGGCAGCGTGTCGGAGCCCCAGCCGGCAGGCTCGGCATGCTCCCAGGCCCATTCCGCCGCACCGCGGTCCTTGGGCTCGAGCTGGTCCTCGGGCGGGTAGCCGCCGACTATGGCGAGCCGGCCCTCGGGGTCGGGCGTCAGGACGAGCGCGCGGCACTTCAGCGTCGAGGCGACGTGATGGACGGCCGCCCAGACGACGTCCTCGAGGCTGGCCGCGCTGGCGATGCGGCGGCTGAACTCGTAGAGGTTCGCGGTCCGCCGGGCGACCGCCCGCTGCGCCGTGACCTGCTGGCGCAGCCGGCCGGCGAGGTTGCCGGTGAAGATGGCGGCGATGAGGAAGAGCAGCAGCGCCAGGACGTCGTCCTGGCTGCTCACCATCAGGGTGTGGAAGGGCTCGGTGAAGAAGAAGTTGTAGACGGCGAAGCTGGCGAAGCTCGCGAAGAGCGACGGCCACAGGCCGAACCGGGTCGCGACCAGCAGCACCGCCACCAGGAACACCGGCGAGAGGCTGGAGACGGGCAGCACCGCGTCGATGCCGAGCGCCACCAGGGTCGCCGCGGCGACGGCCGCGGCCGCCCAGAGATAGGGGACCGGGCGCCGCTCCGGTGCGATGGCAGGGCCGGGGATCGCCGCGCGGTCGGCCTCCCGCGGGTCGCCCGAGACCAGGGTCACCTCGAAGTCGGTGGCGCCGCGGACGATCTCGTCGGCCACCGTCTCCCGCGCCAGGATCGCGAACAGGCGCCGCGGCCGCGGCCGGCCGACCACCAGCCGGCTGACGTTGCGGCGGCGCGCGAAGTCCAGCACCTCCCGCGCGACGCTCCGTTCGGCCGCGAGCGTCGTGACCTCCGCACCCAGCGCCTCCGCCAGGCGCAGCGCCTCGGCGATGCGGTCCTTGGAAGCGTCCGGCAGCGTCTCGTTCTGCGGCGTCGTGACGTTGACCGCGATCCAACCGACCCGCGCTCGGTCGGCCATGCGCTTGGCCGCCCGCACCAGGGACTTCGCGACCGGCGCCTCGTTGACGCAGACGAGGATGCGGTCCTGCGTCGGCCACGGCCCGGCGATGGCGTGGCTGCGCATGTGCTCCGTCATCTGCGCGTCGACGCGGTCGGCGGCGACCCGCATCGCGAGCTCGCGCAGCGCGGTCAGATTGCCCTTGGAGAAGAAGTTCTGGATGGCGCGGGCGATCTGCTCCTGGACATAGACCTTGCCCTGGCGCAGGCGCCGGATGAGTTCGTCGGTCGGCAGGTCGACCAGCTCGACCTCGTCGGCCAGCTCCAGCACCCGGTCGGGCACCGTCTCGCGCACGCGCACGCCCGAGATGCGGGCGACGATGTCGTTGAGGCTTTCCAGGTGCTGGATGTTGAGGGCCGAGTAGACGTCGATGCCGGCCTCCAGCAGTTCCTCGACGTCCTGGGCGCGCTTCGGGTGGCGGCTGCCCGGCACGTTGCTGTGGGCGAGTTCGTCGACGATGGCGAGCTGCGGACGGCGCTTCAGCACGGCGTCGAGATCGAGCTCGCGGATGGTGCGGCCGCGATAGGAGACCGCCAGGCGCGGCACCACCTCGAGGCCCGCCAGCAGCGCCTCGGTCTCGGCCCGGCCGTGGGTCTCGACCAGCGCCACCACCACGTCGCTGCCGTCGGCGGCGAGCCGCCGCGCCTCCTCCAGCATCGCGTAGGTCTTGCCGACCCCGGGCGCGGCGCCGAGGAATATCTTGAAGCGTCCGCGCCCCTCGCGGCGGGCCTCTGCCAGCAGCGCGTCCGGGGCCGGGCGCGCGGGTTCCTCGCCCATCGGCTGCCTTCCCCTCGATGGATGCCCCGGCTTTATCCGGCGGACCGCCCGCTGTCGAGGGCGGCGTGCCGATCTTGATGCGATCCTTACGCCGCCCGGCCGGATTATCCTTGTCCCCTTACGCGCTCCAGCCTCAACTTCATGGTTGTTCCGGATCGTTGTTCCGGACCATTGGGAATCCCGAAAATGACCGACCTTGTCCTACTGGCAGTCGGCGTCGCCTTCTTCGCGCTGGCGGCGGCCTATGCCTGTGCCTGCGAGCGCCTCTAGGCGCCGAGGGAGAACCCGACCCATGACCCTCGACCTCGCCCTCGGCGGCGCCGTCACGGTGATCCTGCTGGGCTACCTCCTGCTCGTGCTGATCCGTCCGGACCGATTCTGACCGGAGCCCTGCGATGACGATCAACGGCTGGCTGCAGATCCTGCTGTTCTGCATCCTCGTGCTGGCGCTGGTGCGGCCGCTCGGCGGCTACATGACGCGCCTCTTCGACGGTGGCCCGACGCTGCTGTCCCCCCTGCTTGGCCCGGTCGAGCGCCTGCTCTATCGCGCCGCCGGCATCGACCCGCGCGCCGAGCAGGGCTGGCTCGGCTACGCGCTGGCCATGCTCGCCTTCAACCTTGCCGGTTTCCTGCTGCTGTTCGGCCTGCAGCGGCTCCAGGACGTGCTGCCGCTCAATCCGGCCGGCATGGCCGCCGTCCCGCCGGACCTCGCCTTCAACACCGCCGCCAGCTTCATGACCAACACCAACTGGCAGAACTACGGCGGCGAGACGACGATGTCGCACCTCGTCCAGATGGCCGGGCTGACGGTGCAGAACTTCGTGTCGGCGGCGACCGGCATCGCGATCGCGGTGGCGCTCGTCCGCGGCTTCGCGCGGGCCCAGGCGCGCACGATCGGCAATTTCTGGACCGACCTCACCCGCGCGACGCTCTACGTGCTGCTGCCGCTGTCGCTGGTGCTGGCGCTCGCCTTCGTCTGGCAGGGCGTGCCGCAGACCCTGTCGGCCGCCGTCGACGCGACGACGATCGAAGGCGCGACGCAGACGATCGCGCTCGGCCCCGTCGCCTCGCAGGAGGCGATCAAGATGCTGGGCACCAACGGCGGCGGCTTCTTCAACGCCAACTCCGCCCACCCGTTCGAGAACCCGACGCCGCTCTCGAACCTGCTGCAGATGGTGGCGATCTTCGCGATCGGCGCCGCGCTGACCAACGTCTTTGGCCGGATGGTCGGCGACGAGCGGCAGGGCTGGGCGATCCTCGCCGCCATGGGCGTGCTCTTCCTCGCCGGCGTCGCCGTCGCCTACTGGGCCGAGGCCGGAGGCAATCCGCTGCTGGCGGCGATCGGCGTCGACGGCCCGAACATGGAGGGCAAGGAGGTGCGCTTCGGCGCCGCCCTGTCCGCCCTCTTCGCGGTCATCACCACGGCGGCCTCCTGCGGCGCCGTCAATGCCATGCACGACAGCTTCATGCCGCTCGGCGGGATGATCCCGATCGTCAACATGCAGCTGGGCGAGGTCATCGTCGGCGGCGTCGGCGCCGGCCTCTACGGCATGCTGATCTTCGTCGTCATCGCCGTCTTCGTCGCCGGCCTCATGGTCGGGCGCACGCCGGAATATCTCGGCAAGAAGATCGAGGCGAAGGAGATGAAGATGGCGGTGCTGGCCATCCTCTGCCTGCCGCTGGCGATGCTGGGCTTCACCGCGGCCGCGGCCGTGCTGCCCGAAGCGGTCGCCGCCATCGCCAACCCGGGCCCGCACGGCTTCTCCGAGATCCTCTACGCCTACACCTCGGCGGCGGCCAACAACGGCAGCGCCTTCGCCGGCCTCTCGGGCAACACCCCCTGGTACAACACCACCCTCGGGCTCGCCATGCTGGCCGGCCGCTTCCTCGTCATCATCCCGGCCCTCGCCATCGCCGGATCGCTGGCCGCCAAGAAGACCGTCCCCGCCTCGTCGGGCACCTTCCCGACGCACGGGCCGCTCTTCGTCGGCCTCCTGGTCGGCGTCGTCCTGATCGTCGGCGGCCTCACCTTCTTCCCGTCGCTGGCGCTGGGCCCGGTCGTCGAGCACCTCGCCATGGTCGCCGGGCGCACCTGGACCGCCGGCAACTGACCCATCGCACAAGGACATTCCGAAGATGAGCAAGTCCCGCAGCGCGGGCCTCCTCGACGCCGGCATCCTGGTGCCGGCGGTAGGCTCCGCCTTCGCCAAGCTCGATCCGCGCACGCTGTGGCGCAATCCCGTGATGTTCGTGGTCGCCGTCGTGACGGTGCTGACCACGATCCTCTTCCTGCGCGACCTCGCCTCCGGCGCGCCAAGTCTCGGCTTCTCCTTCCAGATCATCCTCTGGCTGTGGTTCACCGTCCTCTTCGCCAACTTCGCCGAGGCGGTGGCCGAGGGCCGCGGCAAGGCCCAGGCCGACGCCCTGCGCCGCACCCGCGGCGAGACCCAGGCGAAGCTGCTGCCCGACGGCGACCGCAGCCGGCACCATCTCGTGCCCGGCACCGCGCTCGCCGTCGGCGACCTCGTGCTGGTCGAGCCGGGCGACGTCATCCCCTCCGACGGCGAGGTCGTCGAGGGCATCGCGTCCGTCGACGAATCCGCCATCACCGGCGAATCCGCGCCCGTCATTCGCGAAAGCGGCGGCGACCGATCGGCCGTCACCGGCGGCACGCGCGTCCTGTCGGACTGGATCGTCGTCCGCATCACGGCCGCGGCCGGCTCGACCTTCCTCGACCGCATGATCGCGCTGGTCGAGGGGGCGGAGCGCCAGAAGACGCCGAACGAGGTGGCGCTCGGCATCCTGCTCGCCGGCATGACGCTGATCTTCGTGCTCGCGACGGCGACCATCCCGGGCTTCGCCGCCTATGCCGGCGGCGCGATCCCGGTCGTCGTGCTGGTCGCGCTCTTCGTCACCCTGATCCCGACGACGATCGGCGCGCTCCTGTCGGCGATCGGCATCGCCGGCATGGACCGGCTGGTGCGCTTCAACGTGCTCGCCATGTCCGGCCGCGCGGTCGAGGCGGCGGGCGACGTCGACACGCTGCTGCTCGACAAGACCGGGACGATCACCCACGGCAACCGCCAGGCGTCGGAGTTCCGGCCGCTGCGCGGCATCGCCGTCGACGATCTGGCGCAGGCCGCCTGCCTCGCCTCGCTCGCCGACGAGACGCCGGAGGGCCGCTCCATCGTGACGCTGGGGCGCGAGCGCCATTCGGTCGGCGTCGACGCGGCGCCCGCCGACGCCATTTTCGTTCCCTTCTCGGCCCATACCCGGATGAGCGGCGTCGACCTCGGCGACACGACCATCCGCAAGGGCGCCGTCGACGCGATCCTGCGCCATGTCGGCGATGCGGCCGGCGCCGACGCGATCCGCGAGGCGCAGGCGGTCGGCGACGAGATCGCACGGAGCGGCGGCACCCCGCTCGCCGTCGCCCGCGACGGCCGCCTGCTCGGCATCGTCGCGCTGAAGGACGTGGTCAAGACCGGGATCCGCGAACGCTTCGCCGCGCTGCGGCGGATGGGCATCCGCACGGTGATGATCACCGGCGACAATCCGCTCACCGCCGCCGCGATCGCGGCCGAGGCCGGGGTCGACGACTTCCTCGCCCAGGCGACGCCCGAGAACAAGCTGCAGCTCATCCGCGCCGAGCAGGCCCAGGGCAAGCTGGTGGCGATGTGCGGCGACGGCACCAACGACGCGCCGGCCCTCGCGCAGGCGGACGTCGGCGTCGCCATGGGCAGTGGCACCGTCGCCGCCCGCGAGGCCGGCAACATGGTCGACCTCGACAGCGACCCGACCAAGCTCATCGAGGTGGTCGAAATCGGCAAGCAGCTCCTGATGACGCGCGGCGCGCTCACCACCTTCTCCATCGCCAACGACGTCGCCAAGTACTTCGCCATCATCCCGGCGATGTTCGCCGTGCTCTATCCGGAGCTGCAGGCGCTCAACGTCATGGGCCTGGCGACGCCGGAGAGCGCCATCCTGTCGGCGATCGTCTTCAACGCGCTCGTCATCGTCGCCCTCATCCCGCTGGCCTTGAAGGGCGTGCGCTACCGACCGGTCGGTGCCGCGGCGCTGCTGCGCCGGAACCTGCTCGTCTACGGCGCCGGCGGCCTCGCCGTGCCGTTCGTCGGCATCAAGGCGATCGACCTCGTCGTCGTCGCCCTCGGGCTCGCCTGACCGTCTCCCGGGAGACCAATCCCATGCTGAAGCACCTTCGCCCCGCCATCGTGATGATCGTCGCCATGACCGCCGTCACCGGCGTCGCCTACCCGCTCGCCGTCACCGGCATCGCCCAGGCCCTGTTCCCCGATCAGGCGGCAGGCTCGCTCGTCCGCCGCGGCGACCAGATCGTCGGCTCGTCCCTGATCGGCCAGAGCTTCCGGAGCGAGCGCTATTTCCACGGTCGCCCCTCGGCGACGAGCGCCGCCGACCCGGCCGACCCGACGAAGACCGTGCCCGCCCCCTACAATGCCGCCAGTTCGGCCGGCTCCAACCTCGGCCCCACCAACGCCGCCCTGATCGCGCGGGTGACGGAGGACGTCGCGCGCCGGAAGGCGGAGAACCCGGGCCAGCCGGTGCCGGTCGACCTCGTCACGACGACCGCGAGCGGCCTCGACCCGCACCTCTCGCGCGACGCGGCGCTCTTCCAGGTGCCGCGCATCGCCCGGGCGCGCGGCATGGCGGAGGCGGACCTGCGCCTGCTCGTCGCCGGTCAGACCGAGGGCCGCCTGTTCGGCCTGATCGGCGAGCCGCGGGTCAACGTGGTGGCGCTCAACCTGGCGCTCGACCGCGCGGCCGCGCGCTGAATGGGGGTGGACGAGCACCCGTCTCCGGGATGATCCTCGTCGGCCCCCCGACCCGTCGCCCGCGACGTGCCCCCCGACGAGGAGCCCCCGATGGCCAAGCTGAGCAACCCGGATTTCGCGTGGATGGACGGCCGGATCGTGCCGTGGGCGGAAGCGACCGTCCACGTCTCGGCCGAAACCGTGCTGCGCGGTGCCAACGTCTTCGAAGGCATGCGCGCCTACTGGAGCGAGGCGGAGCAGGAACTCTACATCTTCAAGAACCGCGAGCACCTGCGCCGCCTGCGCCAGTCCTGCAAGATCATGCGGATGACCGTCCCCTACAGCGACGACGAGTTCACCCAGGCCTTCATCGAGCTCCTGCGCGCCAACAAGTTCACCGAGGGCGTGCATTTCCGGCCGGTGGTCTATTTCGGCGAGGGCGAATCCTATGCCTGGAAGCCGGAGGACATCCACACCGGCGCCTTCGTCATCGCCTACGCGCGGCCGCACGTCGCCTCGATCAAGACCGGGGTGAAGAGCTGCGTCAGCACCTGGCGGCGCAACTCCGACAACGCCTCGCCCTCCCGCGTCAAGGCGGCGGCCAACTACCACAACTCCCGCCTCGCCCAGGTCGAGGCGAAGATGAACGGCTTCGGCCCGCCGATCATGCTGAACGACCGCGGCGAGGTGGCGGAGAGCCCCGGCGCCTGCTTCATGATGGTGCGCGACGGCCGCGTCGTCACGCCCCCGGTCAGCGCCGACATCCTGGAGAGCATCACCCGCCAGACCCTGATCGACCTCTTCCGCCAGGAGCTGGGGGTCGAGGTGATCGAGCGCGACATCGACCGCACCGAGCTCTACGTCGCCGACGAGACCTTCTTCTGCGGCAGCGGCGCCGAGGTCCAGCCGATCACCGCCGTCGACCATTACGACGTCGGCGACGGCAAGGTCGGGCCGCTGACGAAGCGCATCCAGGACCTCTACTTCGACATCGCCGCCGGCAAGGTCGACAAGTTCCGCCACTGGCTGACGCCGGTCTACGGCAACGCCGCCGCGCACGGATAGGCGGACCGGGCACCCCCCGCACGCAGTCTTGATCCGGATCAAGGCGGCGGCGGGGGCGCACGCGCACTCTCGCGGGCGGTTTCCGAGCGAGGACCGCCCGATGGCCCACAAGAACGTGCTCTTCCGCTCTGCCGCGCGCGAGAAGGTGCTGCGCGGGACGACCCAGCTCGCCGACGCGGTGCGGGTGACGCTGGGGCCGAAGTCGAAGTCGGTCCTGATCCAGCGCAAGTGGGGGCCGCCGCTCGTCTGCAACGACGGGGTCACCATCGCCAAGGAATTCGAGCTCAAGGACCCCGAGGAGAATCTCGGCGCCCAGATGCTGCGCCAGGCGGCCGAGCGCACCGGCGAGGTGGTCGGCGACGGCACCAGCACCTCGACGATCCTCGCCCAGGCGATCGTCGCCGACGGCATCCGCAACGTCGTCGCCGGCGCCAGCGCCATCGACCTGAAGCGCGGGCTCGACCGCGGCACGCGGGCCGTCGTCGCCGCCCTGAAGGCGCTGTCGCGGCCGGTCTCGACGCGCCTGGAGAAGGCCCAGGTCGCGGCGATCTCGGCCCACAACGACGCCGACATCGGCGAACTGGTGGCCGACGCCATGGAGCGGATCGGCGCCGAGGGCGTCATCACGGTCGAGGAATCGAAGACGACCGAGACCAGCCTCGACGTCGTCGAGGGCATGCAGTTCGACCGCGGCTTCGTCTCGCCCTACTTCATCACCAATCCGGAGAAGATGGAGGCGGTGCTCGAGGATGCGCGCATCCTCGTCTGCGACCGCAAGATCGGGGCGCTGAAGGACCTGATCCCGCTGCTGGAACAGGTCGCCAAGGCCGGCCGGCCGCTGCTCGTGGTCGCCGAGGACATGGAAGGCGAGGCGCTCGCCACCCTCATCGTCAACCAGATCCGCGGCGCCCTGAAGAGCTGCGCGGTCAAGGCGCCGGGCTTCGGCGACCGCCGCAAGGCGATGCTGCAGGACCTGGCGGTGCTGGTCGGCGCGCAGGTCGTGTCCGAGGAACTCGGCTTCAAGCTGGAGGCGACGACGCTGGCCGAGCTCGGCCAGGCGCGCCGCGTCGTCGTCGACAAGGACACCACGACGATCATCGGCGGCGCCGGCGAGCGGCCCGCGATCCAGGGCCGCATCGAGCAGATCCGCCGCGAGATCGACAAGACGACCAGCGACTACGACCGCGAGAAGCTGCAGGAACGGCTGGCGAAGCTGGCGGGCGGCGTCGCGGTGATCCGCGTCGGCGCACCCTCGGAGGCCGAGACCAAGGCCAAGAAGGACGCGCTCGACGACGCCATCAGCGCCACCAAGGCAGCGGTCGCCGAAGGCATCGTCCCGGGTGGCGGCCTGGCCCTGCTCCGCACCATCGCCGCCGTCGCCGCCGAGGAGGCGGCCTGCGACGGCGACGAGCGCACCGGCCTGCAGATCCTGCGGCGGGCGCTCGAGACGCCGGCGCGGCAGATCGCCGAGAACTCGTCGATCGACGGCGGCGTCGCCATCCACCGCATGCTCCAGTCGGCCGGAAACGTCGGGCTCGACGCGGCGCGCAACACCTATGTCGACCTCATGGAGGCCGGCATCATCGACCCGACCAAGGTGGTCCGGATCGCTCTCGAGAATGCGGTCTCGGTGGCGAGCACGCTGCTGCTGACCGAGGCGACGATGACCGAACTGCCGGAGGAGCCGAAGGATCGGGCGGCGGCGGCGGAAATGCCGATGTAGCGGCCGGCCCGGTCGCGACGGCGGCGAACCCGCGGGCGTTGCGGCCGGCGCGGCCGTCGGCCAGCCTGCGGAACAGAGAGCCGATGCCACCACCGCACGACGCCGCCCGCGACCATCCCGACCCGCCGTCCGCCATCGCTGCGGGCGCCGTCCCCTGGCACGCGATCGATGCGGACCGCGCCCTGGCGCAGCTCGCGAGCCGCCACGCCGGCCTGTCGGAATCCGAGGCCGCGCACCGCCTGGCCACCGACGGACCGAACGCCCTGCCGCCATCCCGCCGACGCGGCCCGGTCCGGCAGTTCGTCGCCCAGTTCCACAACGTGCTCATCTACGTCCTGCTCGCCGCCGGCGCGCTGGCCGGGGCGATCGGGCACGCGGCGGACGCGCTGGTCATCCTGGCGGTGGTCCTGGCCAATGCCGCCATCGGCTTCATCCAGGAGCGCCGGGCCGAGCGCGCCATGGACGCGATCCGCGCCCTCATCGATCCGCAGGCCTCGGTCGTCCGCGACGGCCGGCGCATGACCATCCCGGCGCAGGCGCTGGTGGTCGGCGACATCGTCCTCCTCGAGCCGGGCGATCGCGTCCCGGCCGACCTGCGCCTCGTCCGCGCCCGTGGACTCCATATCGACGAGGCCGCGCTCACCGGCGAGTCGGTCCCGGCGGGAAAGACTGCCGACGCCGTCGACGCGGCCGCCGGCGTCGCCGACCGCACCTGCATCGCCCATTCCGGCACCCTGGTCGCGGCCGGCCAGGGCAGCGGCCTCGTCGTCGCGACCGGCGTCCGGACCGAACTCGGCCGCATCAGCACGATGATCGCCCGGGTGGCACCGCTCGCCACGCCGCTCGTCCGTCAGATGGACCGCTTCGCCCGCCAGATCACGGCAGCCGTCCTCGCGCTCTCGGCTGCGGTGCTCGCCTACGCGGTCGCAACCAGCCACCTCGCCTTCGGCGACGCCTTCATGGCGGTGGTCGGGCTGGCGGTGGCCGCGATCCCCGAGGGCCTGCCGGCGGTGATGACGATCGCGCTCGCGGTCGGCGTGCGCCGCATGGCACGACGGAACGCGATCGTCCGCCAGTTGCCGGCGGTCGAGACACTGGGCTCGGTCTCGGTCATCTGCTCGGACAAGACGGGCACATTGACCCGGAACGAGATGACCGTCCGCACGGTCGTGATCGCCGACGGCTCGGTTCTGACCGTCGACGGCACCGGCTACGAGCCGGTCGGGGCCCTGCGCCGGGGGGAAAGCCCGGTCGGCCCGGCCGACCTGCCGGCGCTGGCGGAACTCGCCCGGGCAGCCGCGCTGTGCAACGACGCCACCCTGCACCAGGGTGCCTCCGGATGGGCGGTCGACGGTGACCCGATGGAAGGCGCGCTGCTGTCGTTCGCGATCAAGGCCGGCCTCGACCCCGCGGCCTGCCGTGCCTGCTTCGTGCGCCGGGACGAACTGCCGTTCGACGCCCGCCACCGCGTCATGGCCACCCTGCATGCGGCGGACGACGACCGCACGATCGTCGTCCTCAAGGGCGCACCCGAGCATGTGATCGCGATCTGCGCCGACACCGCCGCCGCTCCGCTCGATGCCGGCGAATGGCACCGCATCGTCGAAGGGCTGGCGGCCGCGGGGCAGCGGGTCCTCGCACTGGCCTGCCGCCGGATGGCCGCGGACCGGCGCGAGATCGGTCCGGCCATTCTCGACGGCGGCTTCACCCTCCTCGGCGTGGTCGGCCTGATCGATCCGCCGCGCGCCGAGGCGATCGCCGCCGTCGCCGAATGCCGCGCCGCGGGCATCGCCGTGAAGATGATCACGGGCGACCACGCCGCCACGGCGGTAGCGATCGCCCGCCAGGTCGGGCTGGCGGACGATCCCGCGGTCCTCTCCGGGCACGAGCTCGACGGGCTCGACGGCATCGCCCTGCGGGATCGGGTGCGGCACGTCACCGTCTTCGCCCGCGCCAGCCCGGAGCACAAGCTGCGGCTGGTCCAGGCGCTGCAGGCCGACGGGTCCGTCGTCGCCATGACCGGCGACGGCGTCAACGACGCGCCGGCGCTCCGGCGCGCCG
>NZ_JAYSFE010000106.1:0-16776 GCF_041913585.1 Allostella sp. | reverse complement strand
CGGCGATCTGCCAGGCCACGAAATCCTGGAACGCTTTCTCGTCCACCTTGCCGTCACGGAAAGGTGTCACGAGGGCGACCAGCGATCCCTTGAACATGGCGAACTCCTTCGATCTCGGCGGCCGTCGGGGACGGACCGCGGCCGGCGACGATACAGGTCCGGGCGCGGCGCGGCAACGGTCACCCGCCGAGCGGCAGAACCCGCAGCCGCAGGCGATCCCCATCGAGACTGACGATCGCGCCCGCCGCCAGTTCCACCGCCACCTTCGATAGCGCCGCCCGCGCCCGCAGATGTCCCCTCAATCCACCATGTCGTAGGCCGGGAGCGTCAGGAACTCCTCGAACTGCTCGGCCTCGACCAGCCGGGTGAAGAGGGCGGCGGCATCGTCCCAGCGGCCGGCGCCGAAGCGCTCGGGGCCGATCTGCTGGGCGGTCTTGACCAGTTCCTGCTCGACGATGATGCGGCAGAGCCGGGCGTCGACGGGGCGGCCGTCGTCCAGCTTCGCGCCATGGTGGATCTGCTGCCAGACCTGGGCGCGGCTGATCTCGGCCGTCGCCGCGTCCTCCATCAGGTTGTAGAGCGGGACGCAGCCGATGCCGCGCAGCCATGCCTCGATGTAGCCGATGCCGACATTGATGTTCTGGCGCAGGCCGGCCTCGGTGATCGGCCCCTCGGGCACGCGCAGCAGGTCGTCGGCCGTGACGTGGACGTCCTGGCGCTGGCGGGCGATCTGGTTCGCCTCCTTCATGACGCGGTCGAAGATGTCCTTGGCGATCGGCACCAGGCCCGGATGGGCGACCCAGGTCCCGTCGTGCCCGTCGCCGGCCTCGCGCTCCTTGTCGGCGCGGACCTTGGCCATCGCCGCCTCGTTCGCCTCGGGATCGTTGCGGATCGGGATCTGCGCCGCCATGCCGCCCATCGCGTGGACCTTGCGGCGGTGGCAGGTCTTGATGACGAGCAGGCTGTAGGAGCGCAGGAAATGCGTGGTCATGGTGACCAGCCCGCGGTCCGGCAGCAGCGCCTCGGGATCGTTGCGGAACTTCTTGATGAAGCTGAAGATGTAGTCCCAGCGGCCGCAGTTGAGCCCGGCCGAGTGGTCGCGCAGTTCCCACAGGATCTCGTCGACCTCGAAGGTGGCGAGGATGGTCTCGACCAGCACCGTCGCCTTGATCGTGCCCTTGGGAATGCCGAGGGCGGCCTGGGCGTGGACGAAGACGTCGTTCCACAGGCGCGCCTCGAGATGCGATTCCATCTTCGGCAGGTAGAAGTAGGGCCCGCTGCCCTTGGCGAGGAGCTGCCGGACATTGTGGAAGAAGTAGAGGCCGAAATCGAAGAGCGAGCCCGACATCGGCTGGCCGTCGACCAGGACGTGCTTCTCCACCAGGTGCCAGCCGCGGGCGCGCACGAAGAGGACGGCGTGCTTCTCGTTGAGGCGGTAGTGCCGGCCGGTCGCCGGATCGTCGTAGGTGATGGTGCCGGCATTGGCGTCGCGGAGGTTGAGCTGGCCCTCCAGCATGTTGGCCCAGGTCGGCGTGCTCGCGTCCTCGAAGTCGGCCATGAAGACGCTGGCGCCGGAATTGAGCGCGTTGATGATCATCTTGCGGTCGACGGGGCCGGTGATCTCGACCCGGCGGTCGTGGATGTCGGCCGGCAGCGGCGCCACCGTCCAGTCGGCGTCGCGGATCGGCTTCGTCTCGGCGAGGAAGTCCGGCTTCCAGCCGGCATCGAGCTTCGCCTGGACCTCGCGGCGCTTGGCCAGGAGTTCGCGGCGGCGGGCACCGAAGCGGCGCTCCAGGTCGGCCACGAACGCCACGGCCTCGGCGGTCAGCACGGTCTCGAAGCCGGGCTGCATCGCCCCCGTGATCGTGACGCCGGAAACGCCTGCGAAATTCTCCATCCCCCGAGCTCCTCGTGATCGTTGCCGCGGCCCACACCCTGGATGTGGCGGATTGTCGGAAAGCCGGCCGGTTGTGCCGCCCGGATGCGGCATCGTCAAGGCTGCCGACGGCTGATATGTTGACAATCGTCCCGATGGAACCCCGCCTCAAGAGCCGCCTGCGCGTCGCCGCCGAGATCCGCCGCTGCGACGCCGCCGGCATCGCCGCCGCCGTCGTCCGGCGCGGCGATCCCGACGCCGGCGCCGTCCTCGTCAAGGTCAACCGCTTCGCCGCCGGCTGCCGCGTCTACGCCGGCGGCTACGGGCCGGACGGGCGCCGCGTCTGGCGCTCCGGCACCGGGCCGGACCCGGTGCCCGAGGCGGCCGCCGACGCCTATGTCGAGCGCGAGCGCGAGCGCGATCCCGACCTCTGGGTGGTCGAGATCGACGACCCCCACGCCCGCTACGAACCGGAGGCGGGCGCCGCCTGAACGGCTATCCGCCGGCTGCCACCAGCCGGCAGTGGACGCTGTTCCACTCCAGGCCGCCGCGCACGACGACGTCGAGGCGGGCGTCGGCATGGCGACAATCGCGATACCCGTCCTTGCGCATGACCAGGCTCCGCAGGGCCGATGCCGGCAGGTTGCGGACGCCGACCTCGGTCGCGACCTGGCCGGCGAGCCCGTCGAAGGCGACCGTCGCCCCCGCGGGCGTGCTGGAAAAGAGCCAGCGGGCGCCGAGGTCGGTGCCGAGGCCGACCGGCAGCATGGCCGGGCCGGGCGCGTCGTCGGAAACGAAGCCGGAGCCGGGCCGGAAGACGACAAGGGGGACGCCCAGCGGCGCCGTCTGCCGATGTCGCACGCCGGCCCGATGGGAGCGCGCCATCCAGGCGACATCGCCGCCGACGGCCGCGACGCGCATCGGCGGCGCCAGCGCGAAACCGCGCCGGGCCGCGACCTCGTCCGCACCCTCGCCCGTCTCCGCCCGGAGAGCTGGACGCACCAGTTCGAGGGGAATCTGGAGGCCGATCACCGGCATGGTGCCGGTCGCCACCGGCACCGACACCACCGCGCCGTCGCGGTCGAGCAGGACGAACGCGCCGTCCCCGGTACGCCGCAACGTCAGGACCCGCGTCCGGTCGCGCGCGGCAGCGATGGCGATGCCGCGATCGAGGTCCGTCGGCGCCGCCGGCACGAAACCCGGGACCGGAAAGCCGCGGTCGCGGCCGGCCGTGGCGACCAGCGCGAGGCGGCGTCCGTCGCGCAGCGCATCCACCTCGGCGACGAACGCCCGGTCGGCGCTGCCGATCGAGAGTGCCAGCCAGACGGCGTCCTGCTGGGCGGTCGCCGCGCCGGTCACGCCCGCCGCCAGCACCGCCGCCAGCGCCGCCCCGCGAGCCGCCCTCATGGCGGCCCCTCCGGCCGCAGCACCAGGTAGACGAGCGCGAAGGCCGCGACGACGGCCACCAGCAGCGTCGCCGACTGCCAGTTCAGCGACGGCTCGATCAGCTCGATGCTGACGCGATCGAACTGGAGCTGCGCGAGAAGCGCCAGCTTGGCCTTGCCGCCGAAGAAGACCGACAGCACCGCGGCGACCAGGAACACCGCGCCCGCGGCCGCCTTGTGCAGTGCCGGGCAGCGCCGCCGCTCCTGATCGGCGTTGAGCGCGAAGCCGACGACGACGAAGAGCGCCAGGCAGACATGGACGTGGGTGTCGACGAAGCTGGTCAGCACCTGCCCGATCGTCTGCCCGTAGGCGCCCTTCTCGAAGGCCGGGTTTCCGAGCACCGGTCCGCCGAGCGGATCGGGCAGGACCCGGCCGGAGAGGAGGAAGATGCAGAGCGCGACGGAGGCCAGCGCCACCAGCATCAGCAGGCCCGGCACCCGTCGGCGCCAGCCGGGTGGGCGGACCGCGAATTCCTGGGGAGACGCGGGTGGGATCGGCACCGGCTCGGCCCCCTCGTCGGCAATCGGTCGTCGGCAATCGGACGACGGGCGAGCGGATGGTGCCACGGCGAGGCACCGGTCGGCCAGCCCTTCGCCAGCCACTACTTTACGTCGTATTTTTCATGTATACTTCTACGTAAATGCCGCCTCACCCGATCGCCGCCCGGTCACCCGCCCGAGATCATCGTCTCCGGCCGGACGGCGGCATCGAAGGCGGCGGAATCGAGGTAGCCGAGGGCCAGCGCGGCCGCCCGCAGCGTCGTGCCCTCGTGGTGCGCCTTCTTGGCGATCTCCGCCGCCCGGTCGTAGCCGATGGCCGGCGTCAGCGCCGTCACCAGCATCAGCGATTCCTCCAGGTGACGGGCGATCCGTACCCGGTCCGGCTCGATGCCGGCGACGCAATTGTCGGCGAAGCTGCGGGCGGCGTCGGCCAGCAGGCGCACCGACTGCAGCAGCGCATGGATGACGACCGGCTTGAAGACGTTGAGCTGCAGGTGGCCCTGCATGCCGGCGACGGTGACGGCGACGTGGTTGCCCATGACCTGGGCCGCGACCATCGTCAGGGCCTCGGCCTGGGTCGGGTTGACCTTGCCGGGCATGATCGAAGACCCGGGCTCGTTCTCGGGCAGGACGAGTTCGCCCAGTCCCGCCCGCGGCCCGGACGCCAGCAGACGGACGTCGTTGCCGACCTTGGTGAGGGCGACCGCGGCCACGTTGAGGGCGCCGGAGGCGGCGACGAAGGCGTCGTGCGCCGCCATCGTCGCGAACCGGTCGGCGGCCGGCGTGAACTCGGAGCCGGCGAGCGCCGTCAGTTCCCGGGCGAACCGCACGGCGAAGCCGGCCGGGGCGTTGAGGCCGGTGCCGACGGCGGTTCCACCCTGCGGCACGGCACGAAGCGCCGGCAGCGCCGCCCGCACGCCCGAGGCCGCCGCCTCGACCTGCGTCGCCCAGGCGCCGATCTCCTGCCCGAGCGTCATCGGCACCGCGTCCTGCAGGTGCGTCCGCCCCAGCTTGACGATGTCGGCGAAGGCGGCGGCGCGGCCGCGCAGCGTCCCGGCCAGATGCTCGAGGGTCGGCAGCAGCCGGCCCTCGATCGCCAGCACGGCGGCGACATGCATCGCGGTCGGAAAGCTGTCGTTCGACGACTGGCTGCGGTTGACATGGTCGTTGGGATGGACCTGCCGCGCGCCACGCCGGCCGCCCAGGATCTCGGCCGCCCGGTTGGCGATCACCTCGTTGGCATTCATGTTGGTCTGGGTGCCGGAACCGGTCTGCCAGACGACCAGCGGGAAATGGTCGTCGAGCAGCCCCGCCGCCACTTCCCCCGCCGCCTGGTCGACGGCGCGGCCGACCGCCGCATCGAGCACGCCCGCCGCCATGTTCGCGCGCGCCGCCGCCTGCTTCTGCAGGCCGAAGGCCCGCACCACCTCGACCGGCATCCGCTCGCCGCCGATGCGGAAGTTCTGCAGCGACCGCTGGGTCTGGGCGCCCCAGAGGCGGTCGTCCGGCACCGCCACCGGGCCGAGGCTGTCCGTCTCGATGCGGGAGCCGGTTCCATCCGAGGGGGGAAGATGCTGTTCCGACGACATGGCTGTTCTCTCCTGCGCGGGCTCGTGGCAAGAAGATGGGGAGCAGCGCAAACGGCTGCGAGCGATTTTCACCGAGCCGAAATGCGCCGTCCCGCCCTCGCCGCCGTCCTCCTGATCCTGGCCCTGCTGCCCTGCCCTTCCTGGGCATGGACGCTGTTCTTCGAATCGGTCCCGGTCGCCGGCTACACGCTGCCGGGCCTGGTCGGCGCGCCCTATGTCGAACGTCTGGCGCTGACGCGGGCCTCGGCCGACGGCGTGGTGCCGCAGGTGACGGCCTCGCTCGGCCTCGCCGGCAAGACCTCGACGATCGCGGTCGGGCCCTGCGGCTGGAAGCTTGGAACCCAGCCCGCCATGCGGCTGGAGATCGCCAGCGACCGCACCGCCGCCCTCAACCTCGCCGCGGCGCTGGGCTACGTCTTCCGGCAGTCGGCGGTGCTGGCGGCCGATTTCGACGACCCCGCCGCCGATGCGGTCTACGGCGTCGTGAAGCTGCCGCCGGGGCCGGTCGACCCCGTCCTGACCCATCGGTTCTACATGCACGCCGCCGCAATCGATCGCATCCTCGACGGCGGCTACAGCACGGTGCCGGAGGGGCTGCTCTTCCTCGATCTCGGGCGGAGCGACCCGGACCGGTTCCTGGCCAGCCTGCGGCGGGCGGCCGAGACCTTCGGCGAGGCCGACGTGAAATTCGTCCGCTCGGGCAAGGCGAAGGCGGTCCTCGTCCTCAACAACTGGGACACCGATCCCGAAGGCGGGGCCTTCCGCCACCGCTTTCCGCCGTCGCTGGTGACGTTGCTGGACCAGGCGGCCGCGCGCAATCAGGCGATCATCGACCGGCTCGCCGAGCGCTTCCGGTGGCGGCCGCCCCCGCTGGCGCGGGAAGCCGAGCCTCAGGCGACCACCACCGGTCCCTGATCGGCCGGGCTTCAGCGCCGCGGTGCGTGCAGCCGGTTGAGGTCGGCATAGGGCATCGCCCGGCGCGTCACCGCGTCGCAATCCCCGTCGGCCAGGAACGAACGGGCAAGCTCGGCCGCCTCCGTCAGCACGCTCTGGGCGATCGCGCCGCCGGCGCTGAGCCGCCGGGCGCCGAGTTCGCGCAGGCGCCGGGCCGGCGGCACCCCGGGCTGGGCCATGATGTTGAGCGGCAAGCCGGCGCCGGCGGCGATCGCCGCGATGTCGGCGTCGGCGCGGGCGCCCGGCACGAACAGCCCGTCGGCGCCGGCCGCCTTGTAGAGGCCGGCCCGCCGCAGGACCTCGGCGACGCGCTCGCCCTCGGGCGCCAGGCCGCGCAGGAAGACGTCGGTGCGGGCATTGACGAAGACGCGCACCCCGGCCGCCGCGCCGGCCTCGCGGGCAGCGGCGATCTTGGCGGCGAACCGGTCCGGCGCGGTGGTGCCGTCCTCGAGGTTGATGCCGACGGCGCCCGCCGCGACGACGTCGCCGACCAGCCGGCCGACCGCCACCGGATCGTCGGAGAAGCCGCCCTCGATGTCGGTGGTGAGCGGCACCTCCAGCACCCGCGCGATGTCGGCGATGGTAGCGAGCAGCGTCGGCAGCGGGAGCGCGTGGCCGTCGGCATAGCCCCGCGCCCAGGAGACGCCGGAACTGGTGGTCGCGATCGCCGGCGCCCCCAGGCTCTCGATCAGCCGGGCGCTGCCGGCGTCCCAGGCGTTGGCGAGGACGAGGAACTGCCCCTCGCCGTGCAGGGCGTGGAAGGCTTCGGCCTGGGCTTCGCGGTCGCGCATGGCGGTTCTCCCGGGGGGACTCGGTCGTCGCTCGAGGCGACAAGGAACGACGGCCGGCCCGCCCTTGTCCAGGCACGGGAGGGCGCTTGCTCCGGTCAGAACGTCTCCTTGAACGGCCGCAGGTCGATCTCCTGCGTCCAGGCCGAGCGCGGCTGCCGGTGGATCTGCCAGTAGGTCTCGGCCAGCGGCTCGATGCCGATCAGCCCGTCCGGTCCCGCCTCGGCCGCCCGGCCGGGATTGCGCGACAGCAGCCGGTCGCCGTCGATGCCGCCGTCGACGACGACGTGCGCGACATGGAGGCCGGCAGGCCCGAACTCGCGCGCCATGCTCTGCGCCACCATCCGGAGCCCCGCCTTGGCGGCGGCGAACTGGGCGAAGCCCGCCTTGCCGCGCAGGCTGGCCGAGGCCCCGGTGAAGAGGACCGTGCCGCGGCCGAGCGGCACCATCCGCCGCGCCGCCTCGCGGCCGACGAGGAACCCCGCGAAGCAGCCGACCCGCCAGAACTCCTCGAAGAGCGCGGCGTCGAGCTCCCGGAACGGGACATGCCGGTTGTTGGCGGTGTTGGCGACGACGAGGTCGACGGGCGCCAGGCCGGGTCCGGGCGCCGCCGCCCGGTCGAAGAGGCGCACCACGTCGGCCTCCCGGGTGGCGTCCGTCACGACCGGCTCGGCCGCGCCGCCGGCGGCGATGATCGTCCGCGCGACCCGGTCGATCCTGGCCTCGGTGCGGCCCGCGACCAGGACATGGTGCCCGCCCGCGGCGAACCGCCGGCAGAGCGCCGCCCCCAGCCCGCGTTCGGCCCCGACTCCGACGACGACGGCAACCGGCTTATCCATTGCGCTTCTCCCGCATGCGTTCGGCAAAGGCGACCCGGCGGCGCACGCCCTCGCTGGCGGCGGGGCCGGCGGCGAACCTGAAATGCCGGTCGTCGATCGGCCTGCCGCTCTCCCGGTCGACGAGGACGGGATCGGCCGGCCGGCCGGTCTCGACGTCGACGAGCTGGCTGGCGATCCCCTCCTCGGCGAAGTGGCGGTTGCCCCAGGCCATGAGCGCGATCAGGACCGGCCGGAACTCCCGCCCGCGGTCGGTCAGCAGATATTCGTCGCGCGGCGGCCGCTCGCTGTAGCGCCGGCGCTCCATCAGTCCCGCCTCGACGAGCGCGTTGAGACGGCGCGTCAGCATGTTGGTGGCGATCGGCAGGCTCTTCTGGAACTGGTCGAAGCGGGTCAGCCCGTGGAAGGCGTCGCGCAGGATGAGGATGCTCCACCACTCGCCGACGCGCTCCAGGCTGCGGGCGATCGGGCACTGCATGCCCGCGAAGCTCTTGCGCTGCATGGAAGGAGCCTAGGCTTCAGACTTGCATCACGCAAGCATGGCGCCGGCCCGGACGAGCGGCAGGATCGCCGTGTCGATCTCGGTACGGAACGGCGCGAAGTCGTCGCCTCCGGCCGGCAGGCGCGCGGGCTCGGCCTCGGTCAGGCGGGAATGCAGGCTTTCCCCACCGCCGCGGAGGTACTGGTTGACCCGCAGGCGCAGGCAGGACGGATCCTCGGCCCAACCGCCGGCGAGCGGCCGCCCGCTCTCGGTCACGGCCGGTGCGTCGTCACGGAAGGCGAAGGCGTGACGGCCGAGCGCCGCATGGGTCTCAGCCGGGCGCACGACGAAGGCGACGCGCGCCGCCAGCGGCCGGTAGCTCGCATGCTGCGCCGGATCGAGCCCGGGCGCACGCAGCGCCGCCGGCAGGGCGAGAACGAGGTCCGCCGCGGCGCGGCGAATCGCCCGCCACGGCGCCGCCTGCGGGTCGTCGGCGGGCGCATAGACGCGGCGCGCGACGCCCACTCCCGGCACGCCGGCAAAATCCTGGAGCGCCGTCCCGAGGTCGGTCCCGTCGGTCGCGAACAGGTACTCGTCGGGCTCCAGGAACGCCAGCCACTCGGCATCGGGCCCGTGATGGAAGAGGCAATGGTCCCAGGCGGGGCGGTGCGGCCGGGCGAAGGGCCAGTCGGCGACGGTGACGTCGGGCGCCGCCGGGATTGCCGGACCCCCGGTGCGGTAGAGATGGAAGCGGCCGACGCCCTGGCGCCGGTGGAAGTCCAGCCACGGCGCCAGCGGCGGCCCGGCCTCGGCGACGATCGCGGCGGCGGCGAGGCGGACCGTCATGCCGCCGCGCCGAAGAGCGGCCGCCAGCCGGGCAGGCCGCGGGCGAGCGGCAAGATCGTGGTGTCCGTCTCGGCGTTCATCAGCCGTTCGACCGATCGGTTGAAGTCGAGCGACGGCGCCTGGCCGATCCAGGCGACGCCGCGCGCCGTCTTGGCCTCGAGTTCGGCCTGCGACTTGCTCCAGTAGTGGTTGATGCGGAGCCGCGTCAGCCCGATCGTGGCGGACCAGGGGCCGTCGATCGGTACGCCGTCCTCGGTGACGGCGAACCTGCCGTCGGCATAGGCGAAATGGTGCGGCGTCACCGCACGGAGCGTGACCCGCGGCCGCACGATCGACTTCACGTGGCTGTTCATCGGCCGGTAGCTGTCGCTCCGCCGCGGGTCGAGCCCCGGGCCCTTGAGATAGGCGTGATAGGGCACCACGACCCCGGTCGCGCCGCGGCGCACGTAGCTCTGGGTGACGAGCCCGGCCGGCCGGGTGGCATGGCCGCCGGTGCCGAACACCATCCAGTTGACGGCGACGCCGGGCCGGTCGCGATAGGCCTCCAGCACCGTCGGCAGCGGTCGTCCGTCGGGGGCGAAGAGGAATTCGTCGAGATCGACGAAGGCGATCCAGTCGGCAGCGTCGCGGAAGCGCTCCAGACAGTCGCGGTAGGCGCGGACCTGGCCCTGCGGTCCCGGGCAGGACAGGACGGTGGTCCGGCCCGCCTGCCCGCTCGCCGCCACCGCCGCGCGCCAGTCGTCGGTCGAATCGTTGTCGTAGAGGAAGAAGGCGTCCACCCCCATGCGGGCGTGGAAGGCCAGCCACTCGGCGAGGTAGGGCGCCTCGTTGCGGAAGACGGCGCCGATCGCGAGGCCGGCGCGCGCCATGCTCAAAGCCCTTCGGTCGGCGGCCCGCCGTCGGCCACCAGCCGCTGCAGATAGAGCCCGTACTCGTTCGCCTTCATGCCGGCCGCCAGCCGCTCCAGCGCCGCGGAGTCGATGAAGCCCATGCGGTAGGCGACCTCCTCGACGCAGGCGATCTTCAGGCCCTGGCGGGCCTCGACGGTGCGGACATATTCCGACGCCTCCAGCAGCGACTGGTGGGTGCCGGTGTCGAGCCAGGCATAGCCGCGGCCGAGCCGCTCGACCCGCAGGTCGCCGCGCTCGAGATAGCGGTTGTTGACGTCGGTGATCTCGAGTTCGCCGCGCGGCGAGGGCTTCACCGCCGCCGCGATGTCGCAGACGTCGGCGTCGTAGAAATAGAGGCCGGTCACCGCCCAGTTGGACTTGGGCTGCGGCGGCTTCTCCTCGATGCTGGTCGCCCGGCCGTCCTCGTCGAAGGCGACGACGCCGTAGCGCTCGGGGTCGCGCACCCAGTAGCCGAAGACCGTGGCGCCCGTCGGCTGCTCGGCCGCCCGGCGCAGGAGCTGGGTCAGCCCGTGGCCGTAGAAGATGTTGTCGCCGAGGACGAGCGCCGAGCGGTCGCCGGCGACGAAGCTGCGGCCGATGATGAAGGCCTGCGCCAGCCCCTCCGGCTTGGGCTGCACCCGATATTCGAGCCGGATGCCCCATTGCGAGCCGTCGCCGAGCAGCGCCTGGAAGAGCGCCTGGTCCTGCGGCGTGGTGATGACGAGGATTTCCCGGATGCCGGCCAGCATCAGCGTGGTCAGCGGATAGAAGATCATCGGCTTGTCGTAGACCGGCAGGAGCTGCTTGCTGACGACGCGCGTGATCGGATAGAGGCGCGTGCCCGAGCCCCCGGCCAGGATGATGCCCTTCATGCCCTTCCTTCTCCACCGGCCGGGGCCGGAGGGGCCGCGGCGGTCGTTTCGTCGAGGACAACGGCCAAGCCCGCCCGCCAGTCCGGCGCGGCGATGCCGTAGGCGACGCGGATCCGCCCGCAGTCGAGGACCGAGTTGGCCGGCCGGCGCGCCGGCGTCGGGTAGTCCGCGGTCGCGATCGGCACCAGCGCCGGCCGCCGGCCGGTCCGCCGCGCCATCTCGGCGAAGACGGCCTCGGCGAGCCCGGCCCAGCTCGTCGGCGGCGTGCCGGCGAAATGGAAGGTGCCCCATCGCCCGGACCCGTCGGCCACCCGGCGGGCGATCGTCACCGTCGCCTCGGCAATGGCGGCGGCGGGTGTCGGACAGCCGTGCTGGTCGGCGACGACCCGGACCTCCGCCCGCTCCGTGCCGAGGCGCCACATGGTGCGCACGAAATTGGCGCCGAGCGCGCCGAACACCCAGCTCGTGCGCAGGATGACGTGGCGGTCGTGGGCCGCCCGGAGCGCCCGCTCGCCCGCCTCCTTGGAGGCGCCGTAGACGCCGAGCGGCGCCACCGGGTCGTCCTCGCCGCGCCCGCCGCTGCCGTTGCCGTTGCCGTTGCCGTCGAAGACGTAGTCGGTCGAATAGTGGATGACGGCGGCGCCGCACTCGCGCGCGGCCGCGCCGACGATCCCGGGGGCGACGGCATTGACCGCGAACGCGGCCTCGCGCTCGGATTCCGCCCGGTCGACCGCGGTGTAGGCGCCGGCGTTGACGACGAGGTCCGGCGCGCAACCGAGGATCGCGGCCCGCAGCGCCGCCGGGTCGGCGAGATCCGCCTCTGCCCGGGCCCGTCCCTCGACCTGCCAGCCCCCGGGCCAGGGCCGGCGCATCAGCTCGCGGCCGACCTGCCCGCCGGCCCCGAGGACCAGCACCCTCACGCCGCCGCACCTCCGCTGAGGCCGAGGCGCTCGCCACGGTACTGGCCGCTCTGGATGGCCTGCCACCATGCACGATTGTCGAGATACCAGCGCACCGTCCCGCGCAGCCCGCTCTCGAAGGTCTCGGCCGGCGTCCAGCCGAGTTCGCGGCGGATCTTGGCGGCGTCGATGGCATAGCGCAGGTCGTGGCCCGGCCGGTCCGAGACGAAGCCGATCAGCCGCTCGTGCGGGCGATGGGGCGAATCCGGCAGCATCTCGTCGAGCAGGGCGCAGATGCTGCGGACGACGGCGATGTTGGTGCGCTCGCAGTCGCCGCCGATATTGTAGCTCTCGCCGATGCGGCCGGCCTCGAAGACCCGGTGCAAGGCCCGGGCATGGTCCTCGACATGGAGCCAGTCGCGGACGTTCTCGCCGCGGCCGTAGACCGGCAGCCGCTCGCCCGCCAGCCCCTTGATGATCATCAGGGGGATCAGCTTCTCGGGAAACTGGTAGGGGCCGTAGTTGTTCGAGCAGTTGCTGGCCACGACCGGCAGCCCGTAGGTGTGGTGCCAGGCCCGGACCAGGTGGTCGGAGGCCGCCTTGCTCGCCGAGTAGGGCGAGTTGGGGGCGTAGGGCGTCTCCTCGGTGAACATGCCGGTCGGCCCGAGGGCGCCGAAGACCTCGTCGGTCGAGACGTGGTGGAAGCGGAAGCGCGCCTGCGCCTCGCCGACGAGCCCGCGCCAGTAGGCGAGCGCCTCCTGCAGCAGCGCGAAGGTGCCGACGATGTTGGTCTCGATGAAGGCCGCCGGGCCGTCGATCGAGCGGTCGACATGGCTCTCCGCCGCCAGATGCATCACCCCGTCGGGCCGGTGCGTCCGGAAGATCCGGGCCATCTCCGCCCGGTCGCCGATGTCGGCACGCTCGAACCGGTAGAGCGGGCTTCCCGCGACCGGGTCGAGCGAGGCAAGGTTGGCGGCGTAGGTCAGCTTGTCGACGTTGACCACCTCCCATCCGACGATCCCGACGAGATGGCGGATGACCGCCGAGCCGATGAAGCCGGCGCCGCCGGTCACGAGAATCCGCATCGGGATCTAGGCCGCCTCGGCCGGGTAGGAGAAATAGGCAGGGAGTTCGGCCAGCGTCGGATGACGCCGGTCCTTGTCCGACAGGACCGCCTCGTCCGGCCCGACCGGCCAGCGGATACCGATCGCGGGATCGTTCCACAGCAGGCCGAAATCGTGCTCCGGCGAATAGTAGTCGGTGACTTTGTAAAGCACCTCGGTGTCGGGCTCGACCGTGCAGAAACCGTGCGCGAAGCCGACCGGAATCCAGATCTGGTTCCATTCGCGCGCGCTCAGCGTCACGGCGACGTGCCGGCCGTAGGTCGGCGAGCCGCGGCGGATGTCGACGGCGACGTCGAGGATCGCGCCGCGAGCGACGCGCAGCAGCTTGGCCTGGGCACGCGGACCGGCCTGGAAATGCAGGCCCCGGATCGTTCCCCGCGTCGCCGAGAACGAATGGTTGTCCTGCACGAATTCCGCATCGATGCCGGCCGCCGCCAGCAGATCCTTGCGGAAGACTTCGGAAAAGAAGCCGCGCGCGTCCCCCCGGCGATCGGGATGGACCAGCTTCACGTCCGGAATCTCGGTGTCGACTATTCTCATGCGGCTTGGCCCGTGCTTAGCACGCGCCCGCGAAAAGCGGCAAGCCGACCCCGCGCCGCTACGGTGCGATCCGGCGGCGAGAATGCTCCGTCGCGGCCCGGACGTCGGCCGGCACCGTCACCGTCTCGGCACCGGTGCGCCGGACATGCTCGGCCAGCATCCGCTCGACCTGCGCGGCGAACGCCTCGGCCAGCAGCGAGGGCGGCCGGCCGGCCGGGCGCAGCATCCGGAACTCGAACACGACCTCGGGCTCGAAGGGCCGCGACACCACCTGGCCCGAGCGCGCGAAATCCCAGGCCGTGAAGGGCTCGACGATCGCGACCCCCATGCCGTTGGCGACGAAGCTGCACGCCGCGGCCGAGACATAGGCGTCGACCATGAGTTGCCGCGCCACCCCCTCGCGCTCGAAGACCTCGTCGATGCGGCGCCGCATGCTGCTGTCGAGGCTGAAGGAGATGAAGCGCTCGCCGTCGAGGTCGCGGGCACGGATCACCGGGCTCGCGGCCAGCGGGTGCGCCGGCGGCAGCACGCAGACGCCCTTGAGGCGGCAGAGGACCCGGGCCGAGACGCCGGGATCGTCGGACGCCAGCATGGTGAAGCCGAGATCCGCCTGCTGGGCGGCGATCTGGTCGACGACGGTGCGCGAACTGCGGACATGCAGGCTCGCCACCACTGCCGGCCGCTCGCGCAGGAAGGCCGACATGGCGTCGGGCAGGAAGGTCCGCCCCAGCGCCATCATGGTGACGACGTTGAGCCGCCCGCCGGCCAGGTTCCGCAGCTCCTCCGAAAGGCGTTCGATGTCGTGCAGCCGGTCGAAGATCGCCTGCGCCTGGCGATGGAGGATCAGTCCCTCCTCGGTCGGGATCAGCCGCCGGCGGTCGCGCCGGAAGAGCGCGAGGCGGGTGTCCTGCTCGAGCGTCGCGACGAGCTTGCTGACGGCCGGCTGGGACAGGCGCATGGCGTGCGCCGCCCCCGTCACCGTCTGATGGTCGATCACGGCGCAGAAGGCTTCCAGTTGCCGCATGCTCACCAAGGCGCCACTCCCCGCGGCCCGACGCCCGGCCGGTTCCGGCTCTCATTCATGGGACGAATGATATCGGCAAAACTTGATCTTTGAACCGGGAGATGGGCGGTGGTCTGCTCGGCGGCCACGAAAACCGGGGGGAACATGACCGATATCCATCGCCTGCCCGCGACCGCGCTCGCGGGCGCCATCGCCGACGGCGCGATCACCGCCGGCCAGGCCGTGGACGCGGCGCTCGCCCGCATCGACCTCCTGGACGACCGGCTGCGCGCCTTCGCGCTGGTCGATGCCGACGGCGCCCGCGCGCGTGCCGCCGAACTCGACCGGATGCGCCAGGGTGGACGCCTCGCCGGCCCGCTGCACGGCGTTCCCTTCTCGGTCAAGGACCTGGTGCTGACCAAGGGCATGGAGACCGCGTTCGGCTCGCACACCATGGCCGGCAACGTCCCCGACTGGGACAATGCCGCGATCGCCCGTCTCAAGGATGCGGGCGGCATCCTGATCGGCAAGACCACGACGCCCGAGTTCGGCCACAAGGCGCTGACCAACAGCCCGCGCCACGGCTGGACGCGCAACCCCTGGAACCCGGGCCGTTCGCCCGGCGGCTCCAGCGGCGGCGCCGCGGTGGCGGTCGCGACCGGGATGGGGCCGGTCGGCGTCAGCACCGACGGTGCCGGCTCGGCGCGCATCCCGGCATCGGCCTGCGGCATCCTCGGCCTCAAGCCGACGCTCGGCCTCGTTCCCTACGATCAGGCGACCGAGCTCTTCTCGAACTTCATCTATCTCGGCATCGCCGCGCGGACGGCGGCGGATGTCGCCCTGATGCTGTCGCTGATGAACGGGGAAAGCGCCAAGGACCCGTGGACGATCGGGCGTCCGCGGCGCGAGTTCGCCGTCGCCGCCGACCCGGTCGCCGGACTGCGCGGCCTCCGCGTCATGCACATCCCGACCATGGGCAATCCCGAGGTCGACCACGACGTCGCCCGGCTGATGGCCGATGCCCTCGACCGGCTGCGCGATGCCGGCGCCGTCGTCACCGTCTTCGACGCGCCCTTCGACTGGTCGAAGCGCACCGCCTACGTGATGATGCGCGCCTACCAGCGCGCCCGCCTCGGCCACCTGCTCGACGGCAACGACCGCGGGCGGATGGACCCCTCGATGGTCTCGGCCCTGGAGGAGAGCACCCGGATGGACCTGAAGGAGGTCCAGTCGGCGCCGATGCTGCGCAGCGAGGTCTTCCACCGGGTCCAGGCGCTGTTCGAGCGCACCGATCTCGTCGTCACCCCGACCGTCGCCGCCCCGCCGCCGCGCTTCGACCAGGGCATCGACGACCCCTTCTTCGTCAACGGCAAGCAGGGCACGCTGCGCGGCAACTGGTACTGCTACACCAGCCCGCACAACATCACCGGGCATCCGGCGATCAGCATCCCGATGGGCTTCACCCCGGACGGCCTGCCGGCAGGCTTCCACGCCGTCGGCCCGTGGTTCGGCGAAGGGCGCCTCATCGACCTCGCCGCCGCCTTCGAACGCCTCGCGCCATGGGCGGATCGCTGGCCGGAGGTCTGATCAGGCCAGCATCGCCGCCAGCACCGGGAGCCGGTCCGCCTCGGCGGCCGGCTTGTCCCAGCGGATGCGGGCGACGCGCGGGAAGCGCATGGCGAGGCCGGACTTGTGCCGGGCCGAGCGCTGGACGCCGTCGAAGGCGATCTCCAGCACCAGTCCCGGCTCGACCTCCCGAACCGGGCCGTAGCGCCGGGTGGTGTGGTTGCGGACCCAGCGGTCGAGCTGCTGCAGCTCCTCGTCGGTGAAGCCGAAATAGGCCTTGCCGACCGACACCAGCTCGCCCGCCTCGGTCCACAGCCCGAACGTGTAGTCGGAATAGAAGGACGAGCGCTTGCCGTGGCCGCGCTGGGCGTACATCAGCACGGCGTCGACGGCGAGCGGGTCGCGCTTCCACTTGTACCAGTGGCCCTTCGGCCGGCCGGCGAGATAGGGGCTGGCGCGGCGCTTCAGCATCAGCCCCTCGATCGCCGCCGCGCGGGCGTCGGCGCGCCGCTGCGCCAGGTCGGGCCAGGTGGTGAAGCCGATCAGCGGCGACAGGTCCATGCGCG
>NZ_JAYSFE010000105.1:6892-17084 GCF_041913585.1 Allostella sp. | reverse complement strand
ACCTGCGCGCCCAGCTCGCCGCCTGCCACATCGCCGAGAAGCAGTTCGCCGAGCTGGTCGCCCGCTACGGCGCCGACCAGGTCCAGGCCTACATGGTCGAGACGGTCGACTATGCCGAGCGCCTGACCCGGGCGGCACTCGCCAAGCTGCCCGACGGCGAATGGACGTTCGAGGACTGGATCGACGACGACGGCGTCGACTACGGCAAGCCGATCCGCCTCTTCGTCACGCTGAAGAAGAAGGGCGACCATATGGTCGTCGACTGGACCGGCACGAGCCCGCAGGTGAAGGGCGCCATCAACAACACGCTCTCCTTCACCAAGGCCGCCGCCTACACCGGCGTGCGCTCGGTGCTGCCAGCCGGCATCCCCAACAACGAGGGCGTCTTCCGCGCCATCGAGGTCATCTGCCCGCCCGGCACGGTCGGCAACGGCGTCCTGCCGGCCGCCTGCGCCGCCCGCGGCCTCACCGGCTTCCGCATGACCGACTGCGTCTTCGGCGCGCTCGCCATGATGCTGCCGGACAAGGTCTTCGCCGCCGGCGACGGCGGCAACACCGGCATCTCGATCGGCGGCTACTACGCCAGCCGCAAGCCCTTCATCTATGTCGACTTCACCTGCGGCGCGTGGGGCGCCCGGCCGTGGGCGGACGGGCTCGACGGCAACAGCCACATGTTCGCCAACATGGCCTCGCACTCGATCGAGGTGACCGAGGCCGAGCATCCGATCCAGTTGCTGGCCTACGAGTTCGTCGCCGACAAGGCGGGCGCCGGCAAGTTCCGCGGCGGCGTGCCGTTCCGCCGCGACTACAAGTTCCTGGAGACCGAAGGCGTGCTCCAGGTCCGGTCCGACCGGCGCACGCACCGGCCCTTCGGCCTCTACGGCGGCAGCCCCGGACAGCCGTCCGAGAACTACCTCAACCCCGACGGCGCCTGCGAGACCCTGCCGTCCAAGCTGACCATGACGATCCGCAAGGGCGACGTCTTCCGCCATGTGCTGGCCGGCGCCGGCGGCTGGGGCGACCCCCTGGAGCGCGATCCGGCCAAGGTGCTGAAGGACGTGCGCAACGAGTTGCTGTCGCCGGCCAAGGCCAGGGCCGACTACGGCATCGTCGTCGATACCGCCACCTGGACCGTCGACCAGCCGGCGACCGAGGCGGCGCGCGCCGAGATCCGCCGCCGCCGCGGCTGGACCCAGAGCCCCACCGTGCAATGGACCGACCCCGCGCCCACGGCGCAGGCGGCGGAGTGAGATCATGACCGTGAACTATCGCGTCGGCGTCGACATCGGCGGCACCTTCACCGACATCGTCCTGCTCGGCTCCGACGGTACGATCCACACCAAGAAGATCTCGTCGAGCGTCGACAACTACGCCCGCGCCATCGTCGAGGGCCTGACCGAGGTCTTCCAGGAGACCGGCCTCGGCGGTGCCGATGTCGCCGAAATCCGCCACGGCACCACCGTCGCGTCCAATGCCATCCTCGAGCACAAGGGCGCCCGCACCGGCCTCATCACCACCAAAGGCTTCCGCGACGTGCTGGAAATCCGCACGCTGCGGATGCCGCGGCTCTACGACATCGGCTGGGAGAAGCCGGAGCCCCTGGTCGAGCGGCGGCTGCGCCGCGTCGTCGACGAGCGCATCGCCGCCTCGGGCGCCGTCGAACATCCGCTCGATCCGGCCGACGCCGAGGCGCAGGTCGACGCGCTGCTCGCCGAGAAGGTGGAGGCGATCGCGATCTGCCTCCTCCACTCCTACGCCAACCCCGTCCACGAGCGGATGATCGCCGAGATCGTCCGCCGCAAGGCGCCCGACCTGCCGGTCTCGGTCTCCTTCGAGGTCCTGCCCGAGATCAAGGAGTACGAGCGCACCTCGACCACCGTCATCAACGCCTACGTGATGCCGATCGTCGCCCGCTACCTGCGCGCGCTGCGCGGCGGGCTCGACCGGGCGAACGTGCCGGCCCGCCTCCTTCTCATGCAGTCGAACGGCGGCCTGATGACGTCGGAGGCGGCGACCGAGAAGCCGATGAACATCATCGAGTCGGGCCCCGCCGGCGGGGTCGTCGGCGCCCAGGCCCTGGCGCGCTCGAAGAAACTCGCCGGCATCATCACCTTCGACATGGGCGGGACGACGGCCAAGGCGGCGACGGTCGAGAACGGCCAGGTCACCCGGGCGTCGGAATACTCGGTCGGCGGCGGCATCATGATCGGCTCGCGCCTGCTGACCGGCGCCGGCTACCTTCTCAAGGTCCCGGCCATCGATCTCGCCGAGGTCGGCGCCGGCGGCGGCTCGCTGGTCTGGATCGACGCCGGCGGCTCGCTCCAGATCGGGCCGGAGAGCGCCGGCTCGACCCCCGGCCCGGTCTGCTACGACAAGGGCGGCGAGCGCCCGACCGTGACCGACGCCAACGTCGTGCTCGGCTACATCAACCCCGGCTATCTCGTCGGCGGGGCGGTGAAGCTGAACGCGGCCAAGTCCCGACAGGCGCTCGAGGAACAGGTGGCGAAGCCGCTCGGCATCGATGTCGCGCGGGCGGCGCACGGCGCCCACCTGATCGCCGCCTCGAACATGATCCGCGCGATCCGTTCCGTGTCGACCGAGCGCGGCCGCGACCCCCGCGACTTCTCGCTCTTCGCCTTCGGCGGCAACGGCCCGCTCTTCGCCTGCGGCATGGCCGAATCGCTCGGCATGACGCGGGTGGTGATCCCGCCCTCCCCCGGCCTCTTCTCGGCCTTCGGGCTGCTCTACGCCGACGTCGAGCACCACTATTCGCGGACTTTCCGGCGCCTGACGCGCAGCATGGATCTCGATGAGGTCAATCGGGCCTGGGACGCGCTGGCGAAGCAGGCCGCCGACCAGCTCGCCGCCGAGGGCTTCACCGGCACCGACGCGAAGATCGTGCGGGCGGCCTCCCTGCACTATCACGGCCAGACCTTCGACCTCACCGTGCCGGTTCCGGACGGGCCGGTCGATGCGGCGATGCTGCGCCATCTCGAGGAAGCCTACGGCCAGGAGCACGAGCGCACCTACGGCCACCGCGCCGGCGCCGACGAGCCCGTCGAGCTGGTGTCCATCCAGGTCGTCGGCCTCGGGATCCGCCTCGGCGGCGGGGTGCCGGAACGGGTGCGTCCGTCGCGCCCCGAGCCCGACGCGCCGCCGCCGCGGCCGGCCTATTTCGGGCCGGACAAGGGCTGGATCGAGACCCGGGTGGTGCGCCGCTCCGACCTGGCGGAGCCCATGGACGGCCCGCTGATCGTCGAGGAGTACGACGCGACCTGCGTCGTGCTGCCGGGCTGGCGCGCCAGCCTGGACGCGGCCAAGAACATCGTCGTCGAGCGCCGCTGACCGCGCCGGGACGCGGACGGGTCTTCCCGTCCGCGTCCCGGCATCCTATTTCTCTGGGGCCGCGCGCAGCACGAAGGCAGGTCCGATGGCCAATCCGGAAACTCCCGCCCGCTCCTACTGGGTCGACTCCGAGGGCCGGCCGATCAGCTGCCTGGAGAAGATCAAGGTCCTCGACCAGAACCTCGAGGAAATCCGCGGCGCCTGCCAGGACGCGCTCGAGGACGCGGTCCTGATGGGCTGCGACGAGGCGCAGATTCGCGCCGTCCTGCACCAGGTGGTGGACGGGCTGACCAACCCCTACCGCAAGGGCTGACCCGCCCGAACCGGCTATCCCGCCGCCACCGTCGGCAGCCACATGGCGAGCCCGGGGAAGAGCGCGATGATGACGATCATCAGCATCAGCGTGACGACGAACGGCGCCGTGCCGACGATGACGTCGTCGATGCGCCCGCGCTTGCGCAGGCCCTGCACGACATAGAGGTTGATGCCGACCGGCGGCGTGATCATCGCCGTCTCCAGCAGCAGCACCATGAGGATGCCGAACCAGACCGGGTCGTAGCCGGCCTTGAACATGATCGGCGCGATGATGGGGACGGTGGCCACCATCATCGACAGCGTCTCCATGAACATGCCGAGGATCAGGTAGAAGATCACGACGGCGATGAGCAGTTCGGTCGGCGTCAGCCGCAGCGACGTGATGAAGCGGTTGACCTGGGTCGTCAGGCCGATCGAGGTGATGACGAAGTTGAGGAAATAGGCGGCGATCAGGATCGCCATGATCATCGCCGTCGTCCGCATCGTGCCCTCGAAGGCGACGATCAGCACCCGCCAGGTCAGGCGTCGGCTCCAGGCCGCGACGGCCAGCGCCGCGAGCACGCCGAGCGCCGCCGATTCGGTGGCGGTCGCCCAGCCGGCATAGATCGACCCGATGACGGCGACGAAGATCAGCAGCGGCGGCAGGAGGTCCGGCAGGCTGCGGATACGGGCCTCCCAGGTCGTCGCCATCCGCTGCCCGCCCCAGGCCGGCCGCCATAGGCAGAGCACGAGCACCGTCAGGCCGAAGAGCATCGCCAGCAACAGGCCGGGCACGACGCCGGCGAGGTAGAGCTTCGGGATCGAGGATTCCGTCAGCACGCCGTAGACGATCATGTTGATCGAGGGCGGGATGAGGATGCCGAGCGTGCCGCCGGCGGCGATGGTGCCGAGGAAGAGGCGCTCGTTGTAGCCGCGCTTCTCGACCTCTCCCAGCGCCACCGTGCCGATCGTGGCCGCGGTCGCGACGCTCGATCCCGAGGTCGCCGCGAACATCGCGCAGGCGGCGATGTTGGAGTGCATGAGGCCACCCGGCAGCCATGGCATCCACTGCACGAGCGCGTTGTACATGCGCTCGGCCATGCCGGACCGCAGCAGGATCTCGCCCAGCAGCACGAAGAACGGGATGGCGACCAGGAGAAAGTTGTTCGAGGTCGCCCACGCCATCTCGCCCATGGCGAGCGACAGCGGCATGCGCGAGTAGAATTCGGTGAGCGCCAGACCGAGGACGCCGAGGACGGCGGCCACCGGCACCGCGACGGCCAGGAGCCCGATCAGGATCGCGAGCGTCGTCCAGATCATCGCCCGTTCCCCGCCTTGCGGGCGACCTCGAGGGCCGCGATCTCTTCCTCGACCTCCTCCTGGGCCGAGCGGGTGCCGATCATCCGGACCACGCCGTGGGCATCGCCGGACAGGATCCGCCGCAGCGCCTCGACCAGCAGCACGATGCCGACGGCAAAGAACAGCAGCAGCCCCCCGAACCAGACGACCTGGGGCAGGATCAGCGGCGTCTCGATGGCGGACTGGCTGCGCGACCCCGAGACCCAGGACTGATCGAGCACCAGCCGTCCGTGCCAGGTGACGAGGGCGAAGAAGCCGACGAAGAGCACCAGCCCGGCGACGTCGAGGACGACGCGAAGGGCGTTGGGGAAGAGGACATAGAGCGAGTCGATGCGGATGTGGGCGCGCTCGATGAGCGCCGCGCCCAGTCCCCAGGACGTGCCGATGGCGAGCGCATAGCCCGCGAGTTCGTCGGCGCCGCCGATCGAGATGCTGAAGAACTTGCGGATCACGACATCGACGCCGATCAGGACGGCGGCCAGCAGCACCAGGGTGCCGCCGAACCACAGTCCGAGCCGGGAGATGCGGTGGGCCGCCGCCAGGACCGGTTCCATGCCCTCGCCTCGAATCTGGCTGCTCGAAAGGGAACGGGCCGGGCGATCGCCCGGCCCGTGCGCGTCCTGGCCCGCCGGCTCAGGTCGTCGGAGCCTTCAGCCCCAGCGCCTTGCCGACCGTGTCGTTCCACTCCTTGACGCACTCGGCGCCGCAGCGCTTGGCCCAGTTGGCCAGCACCGCGCCCTCGACGAGCTTCTTGTGCGTCGCAGCCTCGGCCGGCTTCACCGCCACGATGGTGATGTTGGCGGGCTTGCCGAGCGTGCAGGGCTGCTTGCCGGTGTTGCAGTTGTCGGCCTGCGCCATCGCCTCCTTGATCGTGCCCCACATCTTGTCCTCGTAGGCCGCGACCTGGGTCAGCAGGAACTGCTGCACCTTCGGGTCCATCCGGTTCCAGCTCGTGAGGTTGACGGCAAGCGCGTTGATGCTCCAGCCGAGCGACATCGGATAGAGCGACTTGGTCACCTCGGGCCAGCCGGCGGTGTTGCCCGACAGGCTGCCGGTGACGCCGCAGTCGACGACGCCGTTGTTGAGCGCCGGCACCACCTCGGCGAAGGCCATGCTGACCGCCGTCGCGCCGATGCCGCCCAGGAAGTCGCGCATCGTGTTGTTGAAGACGCGGACCTTCTTGCCCTTGAGGTCGTCGAGCCCGCCCAGCACGTTGCGGCACCAGAAGACCTGCGGCGGGTTGCCGCCGAAGGCCAGGAGCTTGGCGTTCCAGTTCTTCTGCATCTGGCGGTCGATGACGGGCGCCCAGGCCTTGCACGCCGCCCGCGCCTTGTCGGGATCGAGGGTCAGGCCGGCGAGATCGCAACCCTCGAAGCGGGGGTCGTCACCGGCCATCTTCGAGATGTCCATGCCGGCGAAGTCCATGACGCCGAGCTTCAGCAGGCGGAGCATCGTCTTGTCGTCGATGCCCATCTGATCGAGCGGCGTGATGTCGACGGTGATCGCGCCCTTCGAGGCGTCCGGGATCGTCTTGCGCCAGAACGGCACCTCGTCGACCGTCGAGGCGACGGTCGGGCTGTTCAGGCCGATCGCCTTGAACTGCGACTTCGGCAGGTCCTGCGCCATGGCGGCCCCCGCGACCGTGGCGAAGACACCCGCCAGCACGATGTGCTTCATCATCAACCCTCTCCCCAAAATTGCCGGGCTTGCGCGAACCGACGACCATGGCCGGGCGACGGCGACGCCGCACGCCCGCGATGCTGGCACCGATCGGGACCGGCACGCAAGACGGTGCCCCGCCCCTCGATCGCCGGTTGCCCCACGATCCGGCCCCGTGCCATTCAATCGGCATGCCACCTCCGACCGGCCCGGTCCTCCTCAGCGCCCCCCTGCCGGCGGCGGCCATGCAGCGCCTCGCCGCCGCGGACGTCACGGTGATCGTCCTCGACGAACCGACGCAGGCGGCGCTGCTGGCGGCGCTCCCCGGCGCCGCCGCGGTCGTGCTGGTCGGCGAGCGTCCGGCGCTCGACCGGGCGGCGATCGCCGCCGCGCCGCGACTTCGCCTCGCCTGCCGCAACGGCGCCGGCTTCGACAATTTCGACGTCGCGGCCCTGAGCGCCCGCGGCATTCCCCTGGTCACCACCGGCGATGCCAATGCCGATGCGGTCGCCGAGCACGCGATCCATCTCCTGCTCTCGGTCGCGAGGCGCGGCCCCGTCCACGACCGCGAGGTCCGGGCCGGACGCTGGTCGCGCGCGCGTGGCGCCGTCGAACTGCGCGACAAGACGGCGGCGGTGGTCGGCTGGGGCCGGATCGGCCGGCGCATCGGCCGGCTGGCGGACGCGTTCGGAATGCGGGTGCTGCCGGTCGACCCGGCGCATCCCGACGGCCCCGGCCTCGACGCCGCGCTGCGACAGGCCGATGCGGTGATCCTGGCCCTCGCCCTGACCCCGGCGACGCATCATCTGATCGACGCCGCGCGCCTCGCGCAGATGAAACCTTCGGCGATCCTCGTCAACGTCGCCCGCGGCGCCGTGGTGGACCAGACGGCACTCGCCGCGGCACTGGCCGCGGGGCGTCTCGCCGGTGCCGGCCTCGACGTGCTGGAGCAGGAGCCGCCCGACCCCGCCGACCCGCTGCTGGCGCTCGACCGGGTCGTCCTCTCGCCGCACGTCGCCGCCTCCTGCCCGGAAGCGGTCGAGCGGGTGGCGCTCGCCTGCGCCGAGGCCGTGGTCCGCGGCCTCGCCGGGGACTTCGCGGCGCTGTCGGTGGTCAATCCCGAGGTGCTGGGCCGCCGCGCCTAGCGGAAGGTCGCCGAGATCGTGCCCAGCATCCCGTAGTCGGCGAGGACCGTGTCTCCCGGGCGGACCTCGAGCGGCGCCACGCAGGTGCCGGTGGTCACGAACTGCCCGGCACGGAGCGGCACGCCGATCCCCGACAGCTCGTTGGCGATCCACACCAGGGCGTCGCGCGGGTCGCCCAGCACGTTCGCCCCCAGCCCCTCCCGCTCGTAGCGGCCGCCGACCGCGGCGCGCGGGCGCTCCGCCGCGAGGTCGAGGCTGCGCCAGGCGTCCGGGCAGGCCGGGCCGAGGACGAAGAGATGGGCGCAGGCATCGTCCGCGATGAGCTGGGCGGCGCCGACCCTGGCGAAATCCTCGAAGCGCGAGTCCGGGATCTCGATCCCGGTGTGCAACGCGCCGACCGCCGCCATCACCTCGCCACGGCCGTAGGGCGCCGACCGAGGCGCCAGCGTCGCCGCCATGCGGAAGACGAACTCGACCTCGGCCACGCGCATGAGGTTACCGGCGAGGTCGATCGTCGCCCCCGGCTCCAGCACCCGGTCGGCCGGCAGGCGACCGGCCATCGGCCCGTCGACGCCGATATGGAGCTGGCCGGCGCGGCTGGTGGCGGCGATCTTCCAGCCCGCCACCGGCGCGAGACCCGGCGCTTCGAGCTCGGCCTGGATGGCGTAGCCGTCGACGCGGCCGGCCGGGCGCAGGGCCGCCGGCAGCGCCGCCATCTTCCGCCCGGTCCGCCAGTGCTCCCGCAGCAGCGCGGCGGCGGCGGCGGTGTCGAGCCGGGCCGCGGCCGCCGTCACAGCGCCGCCACCGCCGCGTTGCGGATGTCGGTCACCACCATGTGGCCCGGGGTGTGGGTGATGGCGAACGGCGGCCGCGCCATCCGGATCGCCGCCTGCGGCGTCACCCCGCAGGCCCAGAAGACGGGCAGCTCGTCGGCCATCACCTCGGTCGGCGGCCCCTCCCACGGCTTCGAGATGTCGTCGATGCCGATCAGGTGCGGCAGGCCGATATGGACGGGCGCGCCATGGACGTTGGGGAAGCGGCTCGTCACCTGCACCGCCCGGATGGCGTCGGCCGGCTTGAACGGCCGCATCGACACCACGAGGTTGCCGCGGAAGCGGCCGGCCGGAGCGGTCGGCACGCTGGTCAGGTACATCGGTACGCCGGCGCCGCAGGCGATGTGGCGTAGCGGCACGCCGGCGTCGAGCAGCGCCGCCTCGAACGAGAAGGAGCAGCCGAGCACGAAGGCGACGAGATCGTCGCGCCACAGGTCGGCGATGTCGGTGACGTCGCCCGCCGGCTCGCCGTCGCGGAAGACGCGGTAGCTCGGCACGTCGTGGCGGATGTCGAGGTCCTGGCCCAGCATCGGCAGGAAGGGATCGCCCGGCTCCGCCGACATGCCGACGATCGGGCACGGCTTCGGGTTGAGCTGGCAATAGCGCAGGAACTCCCCCGCCCAGTCGGCCGGCAAGATGGCGAGGTTGCCCTGGACGAAGCCGGGAGCGACGTTGGCCGTCCAGCCGGTGTGGCGGCCCTGGCGGATCGCCAGCCGGGCCTCGCGCGGATCGGTCCAGAGGGCGGGCGGGGCACTCGGCATCAGGGAGTCCGGCATCGGTCCACCTCCATCCGTGGGTTCGCTCGGGCGATCCTAGCCCAACGCGGCGGTTCCGGCAGGGGTCATGTGGCGATGCGGACGCGCCGGCGCTTCGACCCCCAGTCGCCGGGCGGACCGTCGAACAGCCCCGCGACCGGCGTGCCGCAGGCGAGGCAGGCGCCGTCGCCGTCGAGGTGCCAGCGGTCCAGCTTGTACCAATCGCGCCCGATCACCTTCTCGCCACAGGCATGGCACCAGGTCGAATCCCGCGCCGGATCGTGGACATTGCCGACATAGGCGTAGCGCAGCCCGGCCGCGACCGCGATCCGCCTCGCCGTCGACAGCGTCGTGTGCGGCGTCCGCGGCTTGTCCTGCATCCGGTAGTCCGGATGGAAGGCGCTGAAATGGATCGGGACGTCCGGCCCCAGCCGCTCGGCGATCCAGGCGCACATGCGCTCGAGCTCGTCCTGCCCGTCGTTCTCGCCCGGGATCAGCAGGGTGGTGATCTCGAGCCAGCAGCTCGTCTCCTTGCGGATGTATTCGAGCGTGTCCAGGACCGGCCCCAGCCGGCTCTTGGTCACCCGGCGGTAGAACGCTTCGCTGAAGGCCTTGAGGTCGACGTTGGCGGCGTCCATGTGGCGGTAGAACTCGGCCCGGGCCGGCGCCGTCATGTAGCCGGCGGTGACGGCGACCGACCGCAGGCCGTGCGCCCGGCAGGCGGCGGCGGCATCGACCGCATATTCGAGGAACACCACCGGATCGTTGTAGGTGAAGGCGACGCTGCGGCAGCCGAAGCGGG
>NZ_JAYSFE010000105.1:0-6792 GCF_041913585.1 Allostella sp. | reverse complement strand
AGGAACACCACCGGATCGTTGTAGGTGAAGGCGACGCTGCGGCAGCCGAAGCGGGCGGCGGTGCGCGCGATCGCCGCGGGCGAAGCGGCGTCGGCCAGCGTGTCGGTCTGGCGCGACTTCGAGATGTCCCAGTTCTGGCAGAAGCTGCAGGCGAGGTTGCAGCCGGCGGTGCCGAACGACAGGACCGGGGTGCCGGGCAGGAAGTGGTAGAGCGGCTTCTTCTCGATCGGATCGACGCAGAAGCCGCTCGAGCGGCCATAGGTCGTCAGCACCATCCGCCCGCCCTGGTTGGCGCGCACGAAGCAGAGGCCGCGCTGGCCCTCGGCCAGCCGGCAGAAGCGCGGGCAGACGTCGCACTGCAGCCGCCCGTCGTCGAGGCGCTGCCAATGGCGGGCCGGCACCACGGACGGATCGCCCGCAGCCGGAATGGGGTCCTCGGCGGTCATGGCATCCGACGACAGTCTACGGCAGCGGCGCCGGTCGGTGCTATGCTGCCGGCCGCCATGGAACGCATCGTCAAGCCGCCGGCCGTCGCCGGCGCCTTCTATCCGGCGGGGCGCGAGGCCCTGGCCGCCGAGGTCGTGCGGCTCCTCAAGGCGGCCCGGACCGAGATCCACGACCCCAAGGCCGTCGTCGCCCCCCATGCCGGCTTCGGCTATTCGGGCGCGGTCGCCGCCACCGCCTACCGGGCGCTGGCGGCAGGACGCGGGCGCGTGCGGCGGGTGGTGCTGATGGGGCCGGCGCACCGGGTCCCGGTGCGCGGCGCGGTGCTGCCGCAGGCCCATGCCTTCGCGACGCCGATCGGCGAGCTCGCGGTCGACCGGGCGGCGATGGCGCCGCTGCTGGCCATGCCGGACGTGACGGTCGACGACGTGCCCTTCCAGCGCGAGCACAGCCTCGAGGTCCACCTGCCGTTCATCCAGGCGGCGCTCGGACCGGTCGGGCTGGTGCCGATGCTCGTCGGCGCCATGCCCCCCGAGCGGGTCGAGGCGGTGCTGGACGCGGTCTGGGGCGGTCCCGAGACGGCGGTCGTCGTCAGCTCCGACCTCTCGCACTTCCACGACTACGAGACCGCGAGCGGCTTCGACCGGGCCTGCTCGAAGGCGATCGAACTGCTGAAGCTCGAGGACATCGCCGACCATCAGGCCTGCGGCCGGGTCGGCATCAAGGGCCTGATCCGGATGGCCCGCAAGCTCGACATGCGCGCCACCACGATCGACCTGCGCAATTCCGGCGACACGGGCGGCGACCGGGACCGCGTCGTCGGCTACGGCTCCTACGCCTTCGAGCATGCGGCGACCGCGCGGCTGCCGGAGGCGCGGCGGCGCTTCCTGCTCGACCTCGCCGCCCGCTCGATCCGCCGCGGCATCCACAAGGGCGAGCCGGCGGCGGTCGAGTTCGCGCCGGATGCGCCGCCGACGCTGGCCGCGCACCGGGCGACCTTCGTGACGCTGGAGCAGGAGGGCCGGCTGCGCGGCTGCATCGGTTCGGTCATCGCCCACGCCCCGCTCGCCCGCGACGTCGCGGTCAACGCCTTCAAGTCGGCCTTCGCCGACCCGCGCTTCCCGAAGCTGACCGAACCCGAGCTGGCGCGCTGCCGGATGTCGGTCTCGATCCTGTCGACGCCGCGGCCGATCGCCTTCCGGGACGAGGCCGAACTCGTGGCCGCCCTCCAGCCCGATCGCGACGGCGTCATCCTGCAGGACCAGGGCAAGCGCGGGCTGTTCCTGCCCCATGTCTGGTCCGGCCTGCCCGAACCGGCCCAGTTCGTGCGCCAGCTGAAGGCGAAGGCGGGGCTGCCGCGCGACCACTGGTCGCCCGGGCTGCGGGCCTGGCGCTTCGGCGTCGAGAAGTTCGACGGCGACCTCGTTCCGGCCGGCGGATAAGCGGCGCGAGACGCTTTGTCGCCTTCCCGCCGCGGTGGCACGGAACCAGCTTGTCGGCCGCGGTGCGCGGGAGTCGGAGGAGCAGAGGATGGCGAAGCCCGGACGATGGTGGATCCCGGCCGCCCTGGCGGTTGCGGTCGCAGCCGGCGGCTACTACGCCTGGGTCCGGTTCGGTCAGGCGACGCTGCCGGCCGGCATCGTCTCCGGCAACGGGCGCATCGAGGCGGTCGAGATCGACATCGCGACCCGCATTCCCGGCCGGGTCCGCGAAATCCTCGCCAACGAGGGCGACTTCGTCTCCGCCGGGCAGGTGCTGGCGCGCATCGACACCCAGCAGCTGGAGGCGCAGCGCCGGCAGGCCCAGGCCCAGATCGAGCGCGCCACGGTCGGCATCGAGACCGCCCGCAGCATCGTCACCCAGCGCGAGGCCGAGCGTGCCGCCGCCGTCGCCGTCGTCGCCCAGCGCGAGGCCCAGCTCGACGCGGCGGAGCGCAAGCTGGCGCGCACCGAGCAGCTCGTCCGCTCGAACACGGTCTCGCAGCAGGTGGCCGACGACGACCGCGCCTCGGCCCAGGGCGCGCGCGCGGCGGTCAACGCCGCCCGCGCCCAGCTCGCCGCCGCGGAGGCCGCCATCGGCGCCGCCAAGGCGCAGGTGATCGATGCCCGCGCCGCCGCCGATGCGGCCCGGGCGGCGGTCGAGAGCATCACCGCCGACATCGACGACGCCGAACTGCGCTCGCCGCGCGCCGGGCGAGTGCAGTACCGGGTGACCCAGCCGGGCGAGGTGCTGGCGAGCGGCGGCCGGGTGCTCAACATGGTCGATCTCGGCGACGTCTACATGACCTTCTTCCTGCCCACCGCCCAGGCCGGCCGCGTCGCCCTCGGCAGCGAGGTCCGGATCGTCCTCGACGCCGTCCCGAAATACGTGATCCCGGCCAATGTCAGCTTCGTCGCCGACGTCGCGCAGTTCACCCCCAAGACGGTCGAGACCGAGGAGGAACGGCAGAAGCTGATGTTCCGGATCAAGGCGCGGATTGCCCCGGAGCTGCTCCAGCGGCACATCACCCAGGTCAAGACCGGGCTGCCCGGGATGGCCTATCTCCGCCTCGATCCGCAGGTGGCGTGGCCGTCGCACCTGCGCGACGTGCTGCCGCGATGACGGCATTGGCGGCCCGCCTCAGCGGGGTCGCGCTGTCCTATGCGACGCGCCGCGGCCGGCCGCGGGTGCGCGCCCTCGACGGCATCGACCTCGACGTGCCCGCCGGGCGGATGGTCGGCCTGATCGGCCCGGACGGCGTCGGCAAGTCGTCGCTGCTGTCGCTGGTGGCGGGCGCCCGCGTCATCCAGGAGGGAACGGTGGAGGTCCTGGGCGGCGACATCGCCGACACCGGTCACCGGACCCGGACCTTCCCGCGCATCGCCTACATGCCGCAGGGGCTCGGCCGCAACCTTTACCCGACCCTTTCGGTGTTCGAGAACGTCGACTTCTTCGGCCGCCTCTTCGGCCACGCCAAGCGGGAGCGCGAGCGGCGGATCCGCGAACTGCTACGCGGGACCGGCCTCGCGCCGTTCGAGGACCGGCCGGCCGGCAAGCTGTCGGGGGGCATGAAGCAGAAGCTCGGCCTGTGCTGCGCGCTGATCCACGACCCCGACCTCCTGATCCTCGACGAGCCGACGACGGGCGTCGACCCGCTGTCCCGGCGCCAGTTCTGGCAGCTGATCGACGGCATCCGCAGCGCGCGTCCCGGCATGACCGTGCTCGTCGCCACCGCCTACATGGAGGAGGCGGCGCGCTTCGACAGCCTCGTCGCCATGCATGGCGGGCGCATCCTGGCGACCGGAACGCCGGGCGAAATCCTGGAGCGCACCGGCGCCGACGATCTCGACGCGGCCTTCGTGGCGCTGCTGCCGGAGGCCGCGCGGCGGGACCATCGGCGGGTCGCGATTCCGCCCCGTCCGGCGGACGGCGACGGCGACATCGCCATCGAGGCCGAGCATCTGACGATGCGCTTCGGCGACTTCACCGCCGTCGAGGACGTCAGCTTCCGTATCCGCCGCGGCGAGATCTTCGGCTTCCTCGGCTCGAACGGCTGCGGCAAGACGACGACCATGAAGATGCTGACCGGCCTGCTGCCGGCCAGCGCCGGCACGGCGCGCCTCTTCGGCCACGAGGTCGACCCGCGCGACATGGCGGTGCGGCGGCGCGTCGGCTACATGTCGCAATCCTTCTCGCTCTATTCCGAACTGACGGTGCGGCAGAACCTCGAACTGCACGCGCGGCTCTTCGGCGTCGAACCGGACGGGCGCGGCGACCGCGTCGCCGCCGTGGCGGCGCGCTTCGGACTGGACCAGCTGCTGGACGCGCTGCCCGACGACCTGCCGCTCGGCATGCGGCAGCGGCTCTCGCTCGCGGTCGCGCTCATCCACTCGCCCGACATCCTGATCCTCGACGAACCGACCTCGGGCGTCGATCCGGTGGCGCGCGACGCCTTCTGGCAGATCCTGGCGGACCTGTCGCGGCGCGACGGGGTGACGATCTTCGTCTCCACCCACTTCATGAACGAGGCGGCGCTCTGCGACCGCATCTCGCTGATGCATGCCGGTCGGGTGCTGGTGAGCGACGCCCCGGCGGCGATCCTGGAGCGAGGGGGCGCGGCCAGCCTGGAGGAGGCGTTCGTCGGCTATCTCGCGGCGGCCGACGGCGCCGCTGCCGCGCCGCCCCCGACGGCGGCCGCCCCGGCCGACGCGGAACCGCTCCCCCCTTCGCGCAGCATCCAGAGCCGCTGGCCGCCACTGCGGCGCATGTTCGCCTATGCAAGGCGCGAGGCCCTGGAACTGCGCCGGGACCCGATCCGGGCGACGCTGGCGATGCTCGGCAGCGTCATCCTCATGTTCGTGCTCGGCTACGGCATCAACCTGGACGTCGAACGACTGACCTTCGCCGTCCTCGACCGCGACGACACGACGGTCAGCCGCGACTATGTCGACCAGATCCGCGGCTCCCGGTATTTCCTGGAAAAGGCACCGATCACCGACTACGCCGACCTCGACCGGCGCATGCGGCAGGGCGACATCAGCGTCGCCATCGAGATTCCCCCAGGCTTCGCCCGGCAGGCCGCCCGCGGCCGCTCCGTCGAGGTCGGGGTCTGGCTCGACGCCGCGTTGCCGACCCGGGCGGAGACCGCGCGCGGCTACATCCAGGGCATGCACACGGCCTGGCTGACCCAGAAGGCCCGCGAACTCTACGGCGATGCCGCCATCGTCGGCAGCTATCAGATCGCGCTGCGCTACCGCTACAACCCCGACGTGCAGAGCCTGGTGGCGATGGTGCCGGCCGTCATCCCCCTGCTCCTGCTCATGATCCCGGCCATCCTCGCCGCCCTCAGCGTCGTGCGCGAGAAGGAGCTGGGCTCGATCATCAACTTCTACGTCACGCCGGTGTCGCGGCTCGAGTTCCTCACCGGCAAGCAGGTGCCCTACATCCTGCTCGGCATGCTGAACTTCCTGATGCTGGCGGCGGCCGCCGTCTTCGTCCTCGGCGTGCCGCTGACCGGCAGCTTCGCCGCGCTCGCCACCGCCGCCGGCCTCTACGTCGTCGTCTCGACCGCCATGGGGCTCGTCGTCTCGGCCTTCATGCGCAGCCAGATCGCCGCCATCTTCGCGACCGCGCTGCTGACCATCATCCCGGCGGTGCAGTTCTCCGGCATGGTCGACCCGGTCTCCTCGCTGCAGGGCGCCGGCCGCCTGATCGGCGAGGTCTACCCGGCCACCCATTTCGTCGCGATCGCCCGCGGCACCTTCTCGAAGGGGCTCGGCTTCGCCGATCTCGGGCCGCAGATCCTGGCGCTCGCCGCCGCGATCCCGGTCCTCCTCACCCTCGGCACCCTGCTCCTGCGCAAGCAGGCATCGTGATGCGCCTCGCCACCATCTTCCATCTCGGGATCAAGGAACTGCGCGGCCTCGGCCGCGACCCGGCGCTGCTGGTGCTGATCGTCTACGCCTTCACCCTCTCGGTCTACACCGCCTCCCACGCCCTGCCCGAGACCTTGAACCGGGCGCCGATCGCCATCGTGGACGAGGACCGCTCGCCGCTCTCCGCGCGCATCGTCGGCGCCTTCCAGCCGCCCTACTTCACCCTGCCGCGGCTGATCGGCCAGGCGGAGATGGATGCGCGCATGGATGCCGGGCTCGACACCTTCGCCCTCGACATCCCGCCCGAGTTCCAGCGCGACGTGCTGGCCGGCCGCGCCCCGACCATCCAGCTCAACGTCGACGCCACCCGCATGACCCAGGCCTTCGCCGGCAGCGGCTACGTCCAGGGGATCGTCGACGCCGAGGTCCGCGAGTTCACCGAGCGCCATCGCCATGTGCAGACGCTGCCGGTCGAGCTGGCGCTGCGGGCTCGCTTCAACCCGGAGCTGAACAAGGGCTGGTTCGGATCGGTCAGCGAGGTCATCGACACGATCACCATGCTGTCGATCATCCTGACCGGCGCGGCCCTGATCCGCGAGCGCGAACACGGCACCATCGAGCATCTGCTGGTCATGCCGGTGACGCCGTTCGAGATCATGGCGAGCAAGGTCTGGTCGATGGGCCTGGTCGTGCTGATCGCCGCGGCGGTGTCGCTGCTGCTGATCGTCCAGGGATTGCTGGCGGTGCCGATCCAGGGGTCGATCGCCCTCTTCCTCGTCGGCACCGCGCTCCAGCTCTTCGCCACCACCAGCATGGGCATCTTCCTCGCCACCGTCGCCGGCTCGATGCCGCAATTCGGGCTGCTGCTGATGCTGGTCCTGATCCCGCTCCAGATCCTCTCCGGCACGGTGACCCCGCGCGAGAGCATGCCGGAGGCGATCCAGGCGATCATGTCGATCGCCCCCAACACCCATTTCGTCGTCCTGGCCCAGGC
>NZ_JAYSFE010000104.1:0-17124 GCF_041913585.1 Allostella sp. | reverse complement strand
GGCTTGGCGCCCTGCGCCACCTTGATCTCGATCTCGCGGCAGTTGTTGAGGTACTCGGCCGTCACGCCGAACCGGCCGGACGCGATCTGCTTGATCGCGGACGAGGCGTTGTCGCCGTTCGGGCGCGGCTTGTAGCGCGCCGGGTCCTCGCCGCCCTCGCCCGAATCGGACTTGGCGCCGATGCGGTTCATGGCGATCGACAGCGTCTCGTGGGCTTCGGGGCTGAGGGCGCCGAGCGAGATGCCGGGCGCGACCAGCCGCTTGCGGATCTCGGTGATCGAGGCGACCTCGTCGACGGAGACCGGCGGCCGCTTCGGCTTGAAGTCGAGCAGGTCGCGCAGGCTGACCGGCGGCATCCGCCGCACGCCCTCGGAGTAGCGGCGGTAGGTCGCGTAGGAGTCGGTGGCGCAGGCCTGCTGCAGGGTGTGGATGAGGGTGCCGTCGAAGGCGTGCGCGTCGCCCTGGCCGCGGACCCGGTAGAAGCCGCCGACCGGCAGCGCCACGAAATCCTCGTCGAAGGCACGCGCATGGATCTGCAGCACCCGGCGCTGCAGGCCGGTGAGGCCGATGCCGGAGATGCGCGAGGTCATGCCCGGGAAATACTCGCCGACCAGCGTCCGCGACAGGCCGACCGCCTCGAAATTGTAGCCGCCGCGGTAGGAGCTGATGACCGAGATGCCCATCTTGGACATGATCTTCAGCAGGCCCTGGTCGACCGCCTCCTTGTAGCGGCGCAGGCAGACTTCGAGCGGCGCGTCGCCGATGAGGCCGCGGCGATGGCGCTCGGCGATCGTCTCCTGCGCCAGGTAGGCGTTCACCGTCGTCGCGCCGACGCCGATCAGGACGGCGAAATAATGCACGTCCAGGCACTCGGCGGTGCGCACGTTGACCGAGGTGAAGGTGCGGAGCTGCTGGCGCACGAGGTGGGAATGCACCGCCCCGGCGGCCAGGATCATCGGCACCGGCGCCCGGCCCGGCCCCATCGCCTTGTCCGACAGGACGACGTGGCTGCAGCCGCCGCGCACCGCGTCCTCCGCCTCCTGGCGGATGCGCGCGATGGCATCGCGCAGCGCATTGTCGCCGGCGGCGGCGTCGAAGGTGCAGTCGATCTTGACCGCCGTGTCGCCCATGTGGGCGCGCATCGCCGCGAACTCGGCATTGAGCAGCACCGGCGAATCGAGCTGGAGGAGGCGCATCTGCGTCTCGTCCTGGTCGAGCACGTTGCCGAGGTTGCCGAGCCGGGTCGCCAGCGTCATCACCCGGCGCTCGCGCAGGGAATCGATCGGCGGGTTGGTGACCTGGCTGAAGTTCTGGCGGAAGAAGTGGTGCAGGCCGCGATAGCGCTCCGACAGCACGGCCAGCGCCGCGTCGTCGCCCATCGAGCCGACCGCCTCCTTGCCCTCCTCGGCCATCGGCTGGAGCAGGAGTTCGACATCCTCCAGCGACCAGCCGACCGCGACCTGGCGGCGGCGCAGCTCCTCGCGGTCGAACTCGACCGTCTCGACCGTGCCCTTGCGAATCAGCTTGTCGATGACGGTGATGTTCTTGACCCAGCTCGAGAAGGGCAGCGAGGCGGCGAGCGCCTCCTTGATCTCGCGGTCGCGGTAGAGGCGGCCCTCCTGGAGGTCGACCGCGATCATCTGGCCGGGGCCGACGCGGCCCTTGGCGACGACCGTGCTCTCGTCGACCCGCACCATGCCGGTCTCGGAGCCGACGACCAGCAGCCCGTCGCCGGTGATGGTGTAGCGCATCGGGCGGAGGCCGTTGCGGTCCATGCCGCCGATCACCCAGCGCCCGTCGGTGGCGGCCAGCGCCGCCGGACCGTCCCACGGCTCCATCACCGAGTTGCAGTAGCTGTACATGTCCTGGAGCGCGGCCGGCATGCCCTTGTGGCCGACCCACGCCTCCGGCACCAGCAGCGTCTTCACCATCGGCGCGCTGCGGCCGCCGCGGACCAGCACCTCGAAGACGTTGTCGAGGGCGGCCGAGTCCGAGCCGCCCGACTGGATGATCGGCTTCACGTCGTGCATGAACTCGCCGAAGGCTTCGGCGCTCATGCGCGTCTCGTGGCTCTTCATCCAGTTGACGTTGCCGCGCAGCGTGTTGATCTCGCCGTTGTGCGCCAGCATCCGGAAGGGCTGGGCGAGCGGCCAGGTCGGGAAGGTGTTGGTCGAGTAGCGCTGGTGGTAGATGGCGAAGCTCGACACGAAGCGCTCGTCGAGCAGGTCCGGGTAGAAGGTCGTGAGCTGCTCGGCCAGGAACATCCCCTTGTAGATGATCGAGCGGCCGCTCAGCGAGCAGATGTAGAAGTCCTTGATCTGGTCGGCGATCACCCGCTTCTCGATGCGCCGGCGGATGACGTAGAGATCGCGCTCGAACCGGTCGGGGTCCGACCGGCAGGCGTTGGCGATCATGATCTGCTCGATCTCGGGCCGGGTGGCGTTGGCCTTGTCGCCGATGATGTCGATGTTCACCGGCACCTGGCGCCAGCCGTAGATCGAGTAGCCGAAGTTCAGGATCTCGGTCTCGACGATGGCGCGGCAGCGCTCCTGGCCGTCGAGGTCGGTGCGCGGCAGGAACACCATGCCGACCGCGAGGCTGCCCGCCGCCGGCTCGTGGCCGGTGCGGCGGATGTGCTCGAGGAAGAAGTCGTGCGGGATCTGGACGTGGATGCCGGCGCCGTCGCCGGTCTTGCCGTCGGCGTCGACGGCACCGCGATGCCAGACCGACTTCAATGCCCCGATCGCCGCCTCGACGACCGAGCGGCGCGGCTTGCCGTCGATCGCGCAGACGAGGCCGACGCCGCAGGCGTCGTGCTCCTCGGCCGGGTCGTACATGCCGTGGCGGGCAAGGTGCTCCGACTGGCGCCGGAAGGTGGCGACGAACTCCGCCCCGGACTCCGGGGCGTTCTCGGGAACCTGGTGGCTCATGACCGGTCCTCCCGTCAGGATGCCTGGGCCAGGGCCTGGACGGCCTTGGCCTGGAGATGGCGGTGCATCTGCTCGGCGGCGTCGCGCCCGTCGCGGATCGCCCAGACGACGAGCGAGGCGCCGCGGACGATGTCGCCGGCGGCGAAGACGCCGTCGAGGTTCGTCATCATGGTGCGATGGTCGATCTTCAGCGTGCCCCAGCGGGTGACCGCGAGCTCGGGCGCCGCGAACATCGCCGGCATGTCCTCGGGGTCGAAGCCGAGGGCCTTGACGACGAGGTCGGCCTTCAGCGTGAAGGACGAGCCGGCGATCGGCTGCGGCGTCTGGCGCCCGGTGGAATCCGCCATGCCGAGATGGATGCGGTGGGCGCGCACGCCCTTGACCGAGGACGCGCCGGTGAAGGCATCGGGCGCCGCCTGCCAGACGAACTCGACCCCCTCCTCCTCGGCGTGCGCCACCTCGCGCTGCGAGCCCGGCATGTTGCGCCGGTCGCGGCGATAGAGGCACTTCACCGACTTCGCCCCCTGGCGGACGGCGGTGCGCACGCAGTCCATCGCCGTGTCGCCGCCGCCGATGACGACGACATGCTTGCCGGCGGCATCGAGGGTGCCGTCCTCGAAGGCCGGCACCGCATCCCCGAAGCCCTTGCGGTTGCTGGCCGTCAGGTAGTCGAGCGCCGCCACCACCCCGGGCAGCCCGACGCCCGGGACCTGGATGTCGCGGGCGCGGTAGACGCCGGTCGCGATCAGGACCGCATCGTGGCGCCGGCGCAGCTCGGCGAGCGCGACGTCGCGGCCGATCTCGACCCCGAGATGGAAGACGACGCCGGCCTCGCGCAGCAGGTCGGCGCGCCGGGTGACGATGTGCTTCTCCAGCTTGAAGCCGGGAATGCCGTAGACGAGCAGGCCGCCCGCGCGGTCGTAGCGGTCGTAGACATGCACCTGGTAGCCGCGCCGGCGCAGCATGTCGGCCGCCGCCAGCCCGCCCGGACCGGCCCCGACGATCCCGACCGACTGGCCGAGTTCGCGCCGCGGCGCCCCCGGCCGGACCCAGCCGCGCTCGAAGGCCGTGTCCGTGATGTACTTCTCGACCGAGCCGATGGTGACGGACTCGAAGCCCTTCTCGATGACGCAGTTGCCTTCGCAGAGCCGGTCCTGCGGGCAGATGCGGCCGCAGATCTCAGGGAAGGTGTTGGTGGCGCTGGAGACCTCGTACGCCTCCTCCAGCCGGCCCTCGGCGGTCAGCTTCAGCCAGTCCGGGATGTTGTTCTGCAGCGGGCAGTGGATCTGGCAGTAGGGGATGCCGCACTGGGAGCAGCGGCTGGCCTGGGCCTGGGCACGATCGGCGGCGAACTGGGCGTAGATCTCGTCGAAATCGTGCCGGCGCCCGTCGGCCGGACGCTTGGCCGGCATCTCCTTCGCGACCGACACGAACCGCAGCAGCTTTTCCGCCATTCGCCCCTCCCGGAACCGAGGCCCATTCCGCCCGGCAGGGCGGGCCGTCGGCTTCCATACGGCAAGGCGCGGCGGCGCGCGAGCAAAAAAACGCGCTTTGGTCAACAAACGTGACCTTTAACGCTCAAATCCTAGGCAATGCCTCCGTCACCCTCTCACCCTCTCCCTTTTAGCCGATATATTGGTACCGTTTCGGACCTATATTCTGCCCGGATCATCGGTAGTTGCGCTGCGGGAACAGGTTCCCCTTGCGGTAGCGATCGAGGTAGGTGGGCAGCACCGCCTCGACCGCGGTGGGCGTGATCCCGAGATCCGCCAGGCCGGGCCCGCCGCCGGCGACGTTGTCGCGCTCGAGCAGCAGCACCTGGTCGCGCGTCAGGGGCGGCACCGGAAGCTTCTCGAGGAACCAGGCCTTGAAGCGCGCCACCCCGAACGGCATCGGCACCAGCAGGCGGCGGCGACCGATCTCCGCCAGCAGCAGGCGCATCAGGTCGGCGAAGCTGTAGACCGTGGGACCGGCCAGTTCGTAGGTCCGCCCCGCCGTCGCCGGGTCGGCGAGCACGCGCATCACCGCTTCGGCGACGTCGCCGACATAGACCGGCTGGAAGCGCGTCGCGCCGCCGCCGATCAGCGGCAGGGCCGGCGAGATCCTGGCCATGGCGGCGAAACGGTTGAAGAAATCGTCCTCGGGTCCGAAGACGATGCTGGGCCGCAGGATGGTGGCGCCCGCGAAGGCCTGCCGCACCGCCTCCTCGCCGCGGCCCTTGCTCTGGGCGTAGCGCGCGGCCGCGGCGGGGTCGGCGCCGATCGCCGAGACATGCACGAGGCGGGCGGCGCCGGCGGCCGCGGCCAGGCGCGCGACCCGCTCCGCGCCGGCGCGGTGGACGGCGTCGAACGTCTGCGTCCCGTGCTCGTAGAGGATGCCGACGAGGTTGACGACGACGTCGCTGCCGGCGATGGCGGCCTCGGCGGTGCGCTCGTCGGTGACCGACGCCCGCACCGGCGTGACCTGGCCGACATTGCCCATCGGCTTCAGGAACAGGGCCTGGTCCGGGTGGCGGACCGCCGCCACCACCTGCGCCCCCTCGGCGGCCAGCCGCCGCACGACGTGGCGCCCGATGAACCCTGACGCGCCGAAGACTGTCGCTCGCATCTTGCCCGTTCCTCTCGACCCTGGCGCCCGACCGGGCGCGGCACATTCGCCGCTTATATATCCGGCCGCGCCGCCAGCACCACCCGATGTGCGAAACGGTGATTGACACCACCCGGCCCGCGGCGGTAACCAACGCGCCGCCCCGAGCCCAGGTGGCGGAATTGGTAGACGCGCAGGTTTCAGGTACCTGTGGCCGAAAGGTCGTGGAAGTTCGAGTCTTCTCCTGGGCACCATCCCCCTCCCGCTGAGACGGAGGGGCGGCGGATCATCCCCCTCCGGACCCTGGCTGGCCGTTGACGATCACCCTCCATCGCGGCGACCTCGCCGACGGCATCGATTTCGGCTCCTGCGTCGCCATCGACACGGAGACGATGGGTCTCAACCCGCATCGCGACCGCCTCTGCCTGGTCCAGCTCTCGTCCGGCGACGGCACCGCCCATCTCGTGCAGTTCGCCAAGGGCGCCTACGATGCGCCGCGGCTGAAGGCCCTGCTCGCCGACCGCAACGTGGTCAAGCTGTTCCATTTCGCCCGCTTCGACGTCGCCGTCCTGCACCGCTATCTCGGCGTCGTCGCGGCGCCGATCTACTGCACCAAGATCGCCTCGCGCCTGACCCGCACCTTCACCGACCGCCACGGGCTCAAGGACCTGTGCCGCGAGCTGCTGGGGGTCGACCTGTCGAAGCAGCAGCAGTCGTCCGACTGGGGAGCGGCCCGGCTGACCGACGAGCAGATGCGCTACGCCGCCTCCGACGTGCTGCACCTGCACGCGCTGAAGGCCCGCTTCGACGAGATGCTGGCACGCGAGGGACGCGCCGAGCTCGCCGGCGCCTGCTTCCGCTTCCTGCCCACCCGCGCGCTGCTCGACCTCGCCGGCTGGGCCGAGGAAGACATCTTCGCCCACTGACCGCCGGCCGCCGTCCGGCCGGGCCGACGGGTCGCGTTGACCTTTCAGGGGGGGCGGCGCATATTTCGCATAGCAGCATAGCGGCGCTAGGTTGCTGAATTTCGGCCGCTTTCGACGGCCCCCACGCTGGCTTCGGACTGTCCCGTGACGGCTCTTGCGGAGAATACCGCCCTGTCCGCCGACCTCGCTTCGGCACGACGCACGCTCAGGCTGGAGATCGCCGGGATCGAGGCCCTGTCGGCCAGCCTGGGCGGGCCGTTCGCCGCCGCGCTCGACCTCTTCGCGGCCGTCGAGGGGCGGGTGGTCGTCACCGGCATGGGCAAGAGCGGCCACGTCGCCCGCAAGATCGCCGCCACCCTGGCCTCGACCGGCACGCCCGCCATCTTCGTCCATCCCGCCGAGGCCAGCCACGGCGACCTCGGCATGATCGCCCGCGGCGACGTGGTGCTGGCGCTGTCGAACTCCGGCGAGACGCCGGAACTGGCCGACATCGTCGCCTATGCCAGCCGCTTCGCCATCCCGCTCGTCGCCATGACCCGCCGCCGGCCGAGCGCGCTCGCCGACGCCGCCGACGTCGCGCTCGTCCTGCCCGACACCCAGGAAGCGTGCCCGCTCGGCCTCGCCCCCACCACCTCGACGACCCAGATGCTGGCGCTGGGCGACGCGATCGCGGTCGCGCTGCTCGAGCGCCGGGGCTTTTCCGACGCCGATTTCCGCGTCTTCCACCCGGGCGGCAAGCTCGGCCGGCGGCTGCTGCGGGTCGCCGACCTGATGCATGTCGGCGACGAGATTCCGCTCTGCGCGCCGGACAGCCGGATGGCCGAGGCGATCCTGGTGATGTCGGCCAAGACGTTCGGCATCGTCGGCGTCGTCGACGGGACGGGATCGCTCGTCGGCGTCATCACCGACGGCGACCTGCGGCGCAACATGGGGCCGGACTTCCTGTCGCAGTCGGCCCGCCAGGTGATGACGCGCACGCCGCGCGTGATGACGCCCGACGCGCTCGCCGCCGAGGCGCTGGGCTACATGAACGAGAGCAAGATCTACTGCGTCTTCGTCGTCGACGGCCAGCGCCGCCCGGTCGGCATCCTGCGCATCCACGACATCCTGCGGGCCGGGGTCGTCTGACCGCCATGGCGACCACGTCCTCGCCATCCCCTTCCCCCCCGGCCAGGCCGGCGGCGGCGCCCGTCCGGCCGCCGCGCCCGATCGCCTGGCAGCCGGCCCAGCCGCGCCGCCACAACGTGCGCTACAGCCGCATCGTGTCGCTGCTGCGCTACCTGCTGCCCATCCTCGCGCTCGCCCTGCTGACGCTGGTGGCGATCTGGCCGCAAATCCACCGCGGCATCGACGGCTTCCGCCTGCAGACGCTGCGGCTCGACCCCTCGGACATATCGACCCTCCGGATGACCAACGCGCGCTATCAGGGGCTGGACGAGCGCAACCGCCCGTACCTGCTGACCGCGACCGGCGCGGTGCAGAACCCGCGGGACAAGAACTTCGTCGCCCTGGAGGCACCGCGGGCCGAACTGCAGCTGGAGAACGGCGCGGCGGTGACCGTGGCCGCCGAGTCCGGCGTCTACGACGGTTCGGGGAAGGTTCTCGACCTGATGGGCAAGGTGCGGATCACCCGTGACGACGGCTACGTCTTCGAGACCGAGGTGGCGCGGGTCGACCTCCGCACCGGGATGGTCGAGGGCGACGACCCGGTCGAGGGACACGGCCCGGGCGGCACCGTCCAGGCGCGGGGGTTCCGCGTGCTGCAGAAGGGCGAGGTGATCGAGTTCAAGGGCGCCTCGCGCCTGCTGCTGCCGCCGGGCGCGACGGCGCCGAAGCCATGATCCCGCGGCTCCTCCCCGCGGCGCTCGCCGCCGTCGTCCTCCTGGCGTCGCCGGCCGCGGCGCAGCTCGGCGGCATGTTCGGCGGCGACGGCGGCGACAAGCCGGTCGAGATCCTCGCCGACGAAGGCATCGAGTGGCAGCAGAACACCAAGGCCTACATCGCCCGCGGCAACGCCAAGGCCAAGCGCGGCGACACCACCGTGGCCGCCGACACCCTGACCGCCTACTACCGGGACACGCCCAAGGGCGGCACCGAGATCTTCCGCGTCGTCGCCGACGGCACGGTGCGCATCACCTCGGCCCAGGGCGCCGTGCAGGGCGACCGCGGCGTCTACGAGGTCGATCGCGCCGTCTTCGTGCTGACCGGCGGCGACATCCGCCTCACCTCCGGCACCGACGTCGTCACCGCCCGCGACAGCCTCGAGTTCTGGGAGCAGCGCCAGCTCGCCGTCGCCCGCGGCAATGCCAGCGCGACCCGCGAGGACAAGCGCATCCGCGCCGACACCCTGACGGCCACGATCGGCGACGGCCCCAAGGGCGGCCGCGAGGTGCGGCGCGTCGATGCCTTCGGCAACGTCGTCGTCGCGACGGCGTCGGAGACGGCGCGTGCCGAGACCGGCGTCTACAATCTGGAGCGCGGCATCGCCACCCTGCGCGGCAAGGTCAGGATCACCCGGGGCCAGAACCAGCTGAACGGCGAATACGCGGTGGTCGACCTCAACAGCGGGGTCAGCCGCATCCTGCCGGCACCGCCGCGCGACGGCCAGCCGAGCCGCGTCACCGGCCTCTTCGTGCCCAATCGCGAGGGCGGCACGGCACCGGCACCCGGGGCGACGGCTCCCGCTGCCGGCCCGCCGGCCGAGGCGCCCGCCGCCGCGACCGGCACCGCGGGCGCCCCGGTGATCCCCGCCCGCAAGCCGACGCCGCCGGCCGCCAGGACCCGCCCGTGACGAGCGCCGCGGCACCGGCCGATCGCGAGGGGCTGCGGCTGGTCGCGGACAATCCCGGCCTCGTCGCCAGCAATCTCGGCAAGCAGTTCAAGAAGCGGCCGGTGCTGCGCGACGTCAGCATCGCCGTCCGGCGCGGCGAGGCGGTCGGGCTGCTCGGCCCCAACGGCGCCGGCAAGACGACCTGCTTCTACATCATCACCGGCCTGATCGCGCCCGACGTCGGGACCATCGCGCTCGACGGCCAGGACATCACCGACCTGCCGATGTACCGGCGGGCCCGCCTCGGCATCGGCTACCTGCCGCAGGAGGCCTCGATCTTCCGCGGCCTCACCGTCGAGCAGAACATCCGGGCGGTCCTGGAAGTGGCCGAGCCGGTGCGCGACGCCCGCGACGCCATGCTCGACGAGTTGCTGGCGGAATTCTCGATCACCCACCTGCGCCGGGCGCCGGCGCTGGCACTGTCGGGCGGCGAGCGGCGGCGCGTCGAGATCGCGCGGGCGCTGGCGACCCGGCCGCACTTCATCCTGCTCGACGAGCCCCTGGCCGGCATCGACCCGATCGCCCTGGGCGACATCCGCGCGCTCGTCTCCCACCTCAAGGACCGCGGCATCGGCGTCCTCATCACCGATCACAATGTCCGCGAAACGCTGGAGATCGTGGATCGGGCCTACATCCTTCACGAGGGGCGGGTGCTGATGGAGGGGCCGCCCTCCGCGATCGTGTCCCACGCCGACGTCCGACGGGTGTACCTCGGAGAACGGTTCAGCCTCTAGTGGCCCGGTCGATGCTGCTCGCCCCGCGATTGGAGCTTCGCCAGACGCAGTCGCTGGTGATGACCCCCCAGTTGCAGCAGGCGATCAAGCTGCTGCAGATGTCGAACCTGGAGCTGGCGGCCTTCGTCGAGGACGAGCTGGAGCGCAATCCCCTGCTGGAGCGCGACGAGGCCGGGCCGGCGGGCGCCGAGGCGCCGGAGCGGGCCGAGCCGGCGGCCGAGGCCGAGGGCCCGTTCGGGCCGGAGTTCGACGACTACTGGCATCCCGAGGAGTCGACGAACGGACCGGCCGACGGCGGCGGCGGCGAGGCCGCCTTCGGGTCGCCGGGCGGCGACGGGCCGGACGGGCTGCGCTGGAACAAGGTCTCCGGCGGCAGCTTCGAGGACGGCGGCGGCGACCCGCTCGATTCGGTGCATCGGGCCGAGACCCTGCGCGATCACCTGCTGTCGCAGCTGATGATCGAGATCGGCGACCCGGGCGAACGGCTGATCGGCCTCCACATCGTCGACGGGATCGCGCCCACGGGCTACCTCGAGGCCGAGCCCGAGGCGATCGCGGCACTCCTCGGCTGCACCGTCGCGGCGGTCCTGGACGTGCTGCGGCGGATGCAGCGCTTCGATCCGGCGGGCATCTTCGCCCGCTCGCTGGCGGAGTGCCTCGCCCTCCAGCTCGAGGATCGCGGGCGCCTCACCCCGGCCATGCAGGCGCTGCTCGCCCATCTCGACCTCCTCGCCCGGCGCGACCGGGCGCAGCTCTGCCGCCTCTGCCAGGTCGATGCCGAGACCCTGGCGGGGATGATCGCCGAGGTCCGCTCGCTCGATCCCAAGCCCGGCCTCGCCTTCGATTCGGAGCCGGCGCAGCCGATCGTCCCCGACATCATGATGCGGCTGCAGAGCGACGGCGCCTGGGCCGTCGAGCTCAATCCCGAGACGCTGCCGCAGGTGCTGGTCAACCACCGCTATTTCACCCAGGTCAGCCGCGGCACCCGCGACAAGGGCGATCGCGGCTATCTCGCCGAGCGCCTGCAGTCGGCCAACTGGCTGGTGCGGTCGATGCACCAGCGGGCGACGACGATCCTCCGGGTGGCCGCCGAGATCGTGCGCCAGCAGCACGGGTTCTTCGCGCACGGGGTGTCGCACCTGCGCCCGCTGGTGCTGCGCGACATCGCCGCCGCCGTGGCATTGCACGAGAGCACGATCAGCCGCGTCACCAGCAACAAGTACATCGCGACGCCGCGCGGCATCTTCGAGCTGAAATACTTCTTCACCGCCTCGATCCAGTCGGTCGATGGCGGCGCCGCCCATTCCGCCGAGGCGGTGCGGCACCGCATCCGGACGCTGATCGAGGCCGAGGCGGCCGACCGGGTGCTGTCCGACGACCAGATCGTGAGCGAGCTGCAACGCGACGGCGTCGATATCGCCCGCCGCACCGTCGCCAAGTACCGCGAGGCGATGCGCATCCCCTCCTCGGTGGAGCGCCGGCGCGCCAAGTGGGCCCCCTGCTGATGCGCGAGGCCGCCTGAGCCGGCTTGACGCGCCCGAGGGCGGCTCGTAGGTTCCCCGCCGCATCCGGGCGGCCGAAGCGGCACCGGGGCAGCGGCCAGTGGGGATCGAGGGCTTGGCCGCCACGGAATGTCGACCAATCTACGGAACCCAATCGAACGGCGCATGGCGGGCCCGCACCCGCGCATCCGAAACTTCGCACCGACCGGGCGCGCGAGGGGGATCCTCGGCATCCGGGCCGCTTCGCGGCGCATGCCGGAATTCGTCCGACCGGTCCGCGGCGCGAAAATTGCCCGGCAGCCGACGTCGGCCTGGCGGTCGCGAACCCTTCCCGAGGATATCGATGGACATCGACGACCTACTGACCCCGGAAGCGGTCATCGCTCGGCTCAAGGTGGGCAGCAAGAAGCAGGCTCTGCAGGAACTGGCGCGCAAGGCGGCGCAGATCACGGGCCTGGGCGAGCGGGCGATCTTCGACGTGCTGCTGGAGCGCGAGCGGCTCGGCACCACCGGAGTCGGCAACGGCATCGCCATCCCGCACGGCAAGCTGGCCGAGCTCGATCGCATCGTCGGCGTCTTCGCCAGGCTCGACCGCCCGATCGACTTCGACGCGATCGACGAGCGCCCCGTCGACCTGCTGTTCCTGCTGCTGGCGCCGGAGAGCGCCGGCGCCGATCACCTGAAGGCGCTGGCGCGCGTGTCGCGGCTGTTCCGCGACCGCGCCACCTGCGAGAAGCTCCGCGGCACCGACCGCGGCGAGGCGCTGTTCGCCATCCTCACCAGCCAGACCGCGGCGCCGCCCTCCGCCTGACGGGGGTCGGGGGCCGGCGCCGGTCGGGCGTCAGTGGACGCTGAGGGGCTCCATGTCGTGCTGCCGGACGGCGGCGAAGGCGACCTCGATGTCGGGCGCCACGCCCATGGTCGATCCGTCGGCCGCATGGATCGCGAACCGGACCTCGTCGTTGACGACGACCCGCCGGACATAGGCGAGATTGGGCAGGCCCAGCTGGGCGAAATCCTGGACCGACAACTGCTTCAGCTTCTGCGTCGCGTTCATCCTCGTACTCCCGAGAGCCGGTGACGGGGGCCGGCGGTGCCGTCAGGCCCGCCGGGACACCCCGACAGCGGCTTCCATCCGTTCGCTTCCTGCACCCTTCGTGCCGTCGATGCGGATCGTCCGCACCCGGCTCTCCACCGGGGGCCGGCGCAGGTCGACATGCAGGAGCCCGTTGTCGAGATGCGCCCCGGTCACTTCGATGCCCTCCGCCAGCACGAAGCTGCGCTGGAACTGGCGGGCCGCGATGCCGCGGTGCAGGAAGACCCGGGCCGGGTCCTCGCGCTGCTTGCCGCGCACCACGAGCTGGTTGTCCTCGACCTGCACCGACAGCTCGTCGGTCGCAAAGCCGGCGACGGCGAGGCTGATGCGCAGGCGGTCCTCGCCGACCTGCTCGATGTTGTAGGGCGGATAGCCGTCGGTCGAGGATTTCGACGCCCGGTCGAGCACCCGCTCGACATGGTCGAAGCCGAGCAGCAACGGGCTGTTCAGAAGCGATAGACGGGTCATGTTCCTCCCCCTCGGAACTGCGAGCGAGCAGGTGGGCGGGCCCTTGCGGCACCCAATGGTCGGACACGCCCCGCAGGCCGCGTCCGCACGACATAATCTGGGAATGCCGGCGCAGACATCAAGCGCGGCCGAAACGTGCGAAGGGCCCGGACGATCGCTCGTCCGGGCCCTTCGTCGGATGGTGGAGCCAAGGGGAGTCGAACCCCTGACCTCTTGAATGCCATTCAAGCGCTCTCCCAACTGAGCTATGGCCCCGATTCCGAAAGCTCGTGTCCGGACGGCGTTGGGATGGCCGGTCCGGGGGCGCCTCTCTTAGAGGGCGTCGGCGACGCTGCGCAAGAGGAAAATCGTTGCCGCGCCGCTTTCCGCCGGCCGGCCCTAGCGCTCGTCGTCCTCGTCGACGTTCTCGATCACTTCGGCCACGTCGTCGTCGTCCTCGCCGAGCTCGGAGGTGTCCTCGATCAGTTCCTCCTCCTCGTCGCCCTTCTCGGCGTCGTCGGCCAGGACCTCGTCGTCGGGGGCGACGGCATCCGGCACCGCGGCGCCGGCGATGGCGGCCGTGCGGCCGCGGCGGCTCTTCAGCAGGGCCTCGGGATCGAACTCGGTGCCGCACTTGGGGCACGCGATCGTCGCGCGACGCATGTCGTAGTAGCGCGTGCCGCAGCTATGGCAGATGCGCTTCAGACCCCATTCCGGTTTCGCCACGTCGATCGCTCCAGAAATACTGCCGTTGATGCCGCGCGCCCGGCCGAGGGGGCGCGGATTGCCACGCGCGCGAGCGGCTGTCAAAGATTTTAGTTGCGGGATCGGCCGCGGCGGCACGGCGCGCCGGCTCGGTGTCGCCCGGAGCCGCCATATGGTAATGACCGCTCCGCCGACAAGCTCGCCGGCCCACATTTCCGTCCGCCAGCAAGGTTCGCCCGCCCCCGTGACCGCGCTCCGATCCGCCGCCGCCCGCGGCCCGCTCGCCGGCGACATCACCGTCCCCGGCGACAAGTCGATCTCCCACCGCGCCCTCATGCTGGGCAGCCTCGCCGTCGGCGAGACCGCCATCACCGGGCTCCTGGAAGGCGAGGACGTGCTGCGCACGGCCACCGCCATGCGCGCGCTCGGCGCCTCCGTGACGCAGCATCCCGACGGCGTCTGGCACGTCCGCGGCGTCGGGGTCGGCGCCCTTTCGGAGCCGGACGAGGTGCTCGACATGGGCAATGCCGGCACCGGCGCCCGCCTGCTGATGGGGGTCGTGGCCGCCCATCCGATCACCGCGTTCTTCACCGGCGACGCCTCGCTGGTGCGCCGGCCGATGGCGCGGGTGATGACGCCGCTGCGCCAGATGGGGGCAACCTTCCTGGCGCGGTCGGGCGACCGCCTGCCGCTCGGACTCCGCGGCGCCGCCAGCCCGCTGCCGATCCGCTACCGCCTGCCGGTCGCCTCGGCCCAGGTGAAGTCGGCGGTGCTGCTGGCCGGGCTGAACACCGCCGGCCGCACCACCGTCGTCGAGCCGGAACCGACCCGCGACCATACCGAACTGATGCTGCGGCACTTCGGGGCGACGGTCGAGGTCGAGGACGGGCCGGAGGGCCGGGTCGTCTCGCTGGTCGGCCAGCCCGAACTGACCGGCCGGCCGGTCCTGGTGCCGGGCGACCCGTCCTCCGCCGCCTTCCCGATCGCCGCCGCGCTGCTGGTCGAGGGCTCGGACGTGCTGGTCCGCAACGTCGGCCTCAACCCGCTGCGCACGGGCCTGTTGACGACGCTTCAGGAGATGGGCGCGGCGATCACGATCGAGAACGCCCGTACCCAGGCGGGCGAGCCGGTCGGCGACCTCCGGATCCGCGGCACCGGATCGCTGTCCGGAATCGTCGTGCCGGCCTCGCGCGCGCCCAGCATGATCGACGAATATCCGATCCTCGCCTGCCTCGCCGCGGCCGGGCGCGGCCGGACGGTCATGCACGGACTGGGCGAGCTGCGGGTCAAGGAGAGCGACCGGCTGGCCGCGGTCGCCGAGGGGCTCGCCGCCTGCGGCGCAGTCGTCGCGGTCGACGGCGACACGCTGACGGTCGAGGGCGACGGCCATGCCCCCGACGGCGGCGGCCACATCGCGACCCGTCTCGACCACCGCATCGCGATGGCGTTCCTGGTGCTCGGCGCCGCCACCCGCCTGCCGGTGACGATCGACGACGAGGCCGCGATCGCCACCAGTTTCCCCGGCTTCGTCGAGCTGATGAACGGGATCGGGACCGCCATTGCGCGGCCGGGCGACGGCCCGGGCGAGGCCGGCCCCGCGGGCCCGGCGTGATCATCGCGATCGATGGGCCCGCGGCCGCCGGCAAGGGCACGCTGGCCCGCCGCCTCGCGACGCATTTCGGCTATCCCCACCTCGATACCGGCGCGCTCTACCGCGCCGTCGCCCGGCGCCTGCTCGATGCCGGCCAGGATCCGACCGACGCCGAGGCCGCCGTCGCGGCGGCGCGGGCGGTGACCGCGGCCGAACTCCAGAGCCCGCGCCTGCGCGACGAGGAGGTGAGCCGCGCCACCTCGGTCGTCTCCGCCATTCCCGGCGTGCGCGCGGCCCTGCTCCAGTTCCAGCGGCGCTTCGCCACGACGCCTCCGGGCGCCGTGCTCGACGGCCGCGACATCGGCACCGTCGTCTGTCCCGACGCCGAGGTGAAGCTCTTCCTGGAGGCGGCGCCCGAGGAGCGGGCCCGCCGCCGCGCGAAGGAGTTGCGGGATCGGGGGGTGCCCGCTATAGATGCGCGCGTTCTGCAGGATATCCAGGAACGCGACGCGAGGGACAGTGGCCGCAGTACGGCGCCGCTCTCCCGGGCCGCCGATGCGTACGTGCTCGACACGACGCAGCTCGACCCCGATGCCGCCTTCGCGGCGGCATTGGCGTATATCGCCACCCGCGCCCCCTGAAGGCCGGCCTCGCCCGTTCCGACGGCGCGGCGCCGGCATATCGCCGCAGGACCGGGCCCACGTCGCCGCGCCCGTCGAACGTCGGCGTCACTGGCCGCCTGTCCCCTCTCCCGGACGGCGGCCGTTCATCCGGACGGGAGAGAGAGGACACACATGGCGGAAGCGGCACGCAAGGAGAGCTTTGCCGACCTCCTGAACGAGAGCCTTGGCCGTAGCGGCGGGCTCGAAGGCTCGGTCATCAAGGGCACGGTGGTCTCCGTCGACGGCGATTTCGCGCTGATCGACGTCGGCCTGAAGTCCGAGGGCCGGGTCCCCCTCAAGGAGTTCTCGGTCGCCGGCCAGCCGCCGGAGATCAAGACGGGCGACCTGGTCGAAGTCTTCCTGGAGCGCATGGAAGACAAGAACGGCGAAGCGGTGCTGAGCCGCGAGAAGGCCCGCCGCGAGGAGGCCTGGTCGCAGCTCGAGAAATCCTTCCAGGACAATGCGCGCGTCACCGGCGTCATCTTCGGCCGCGTCAAGGGCGGCTTCACGGTCGACCTGTCGGGTGCCGTGGCGTTCCTGCCGGGCAGCCAGGTCGACATCCGGCCGATGCGCGACGTCACCCCGCTGATGGGCACGCCGCAGCCGTTCCAGATCCTGAAGATGGACCGCTCGCGCGGGAACATCGTCGTGTCGCGGCGCGCCGTGCTCGAGGAGTCGCGCGCCGAGGCCCGGTCGGAGCTGGTCGCCAGCCTGAAGGAAGGCCAGATCCTGACGGGCGTGGTGAAGAACATCACCGACTACGGCGCCTTCGTCGATCTCGGCGGCGTCGACGGCCTGCTGCACGTCACCGACATCGCGTGGCGCCGCATCAACCACCCGTCCGAGGCGCTCACCATCGGCCAGTCGGTCAAGGTGCAGGTCATCCGCTTCAACCCGGAGACCCAGCGCATCTCGCTCGGCATGAAGCAGCTCGAGGCCGACCCGTGGGAGGGCGTCGAGCTGAAGTACCCGGCCGGCGCCAAGTTCCGCGGCCGCGTCACCAACATCACCGACTACGGCGCCTTCGTGGAGCTGGAGCCGGGGGTCGAGGGCCTGGTCCACGTCTCCGAGATGAGCTGGACCAAGAAGAACGTCCACCCGGGCAAGATCGTCTC
>NZ_JAYSFE010000103.1:0-17148 GCF_041913585.1 Allostella sp. | reverse complement strand
CGAGGGCGGCGCCGAAGAGAGGGGCAAGCGGCGCGTGCTCGCGGAGCACCCGCGCGCGATGGCGGGATGACATCGCAATCTCCTGGAACGGGACGTGGGGCGCGCCGCGGGCGGTGCGCCGGAGCGGTCGTTCAGGAGCGGGCGGGCGGTCCTCGGGCGGACTGCGGGCGATGGCCCGGCTGCGCGACGGGTGCCGCCGTCTCCGGCGCCGCCCAGGCTTCGTGCCAGGCGACGGGAACCGACAGGGCGACGGCGCTGTCGGGCGGTGCGACGGCCGGGGTCAGGCAGAGCTGGCAGTGCCAGCCGCCGTCGATCCGGCCGAAATCGCCCTGGGGATCGGTGTCGCTGGTCGCCGGTTCGGCGAGGCGCAGCCCGTCGATCGTGCAGATCGGGACGATCCGCCCGAGCGCCGCCATGGCGGCGCCGTCGCCGGCCCGGAGCGGGCCGAGGACGGGCAGAAGCAGCTGGACGACCAGCGTCCAGACGAGCAGACCGGAGAGCCAGGCGCGCCGCGCCGCCCCCCTCGTCTCGCCCGCGTATCCGGCGCCCGCCCCAGCCATGACGGTGCGAACCCTAGTGCGCCGGGGTCGGCATCGGCAATGGGGCTGTGTGATGCACCCGCCGGAGCGGGTCGGCGTCGCTCAGCCGCCGGCGTTCGTGTAGGTCAGAAGACGGGTCGGGAAACCGCCCTCGGCGAGCGCCCGGACCAGCAGTTCGGCGTGGCGGTGGTTGCGGATCTCGACCACCGCGTCGACCTCCGCCCGCTTCACCGGCACGTCGAAGAAGAGCCGCTGATGATAGATTTCGACGATGTTGCCGCCGGCCTCGGCAACCAGTCCGGTCATCCGCGACAGGGCGCCCGGCTGGTCGTCGAGTTCGACGCGGATGCGGATGAGCCGCCCCTCGCGGACCAGGCCGCGCATCAGGATGGAGGCCAGCAGCCGGTCGTCGATGTTGCCGCCGCCGACGACGAGCACGACGCGGCGGCCCCGGAACCGGTCGGGAGCGTCGAGGAGCGCGGCGACGGGGGCGGCGCCGGCGCCCTCGGCGACGATCTTCTGCTCGTCGATCAGGACCTGGACCGCGCGCTCGATCGCGGGCTCCTCCACCAGCAATACGTCTTCCAGGAGGCCGGCCAGCATCGCGCAAGGCAGCCGGCCCGGCTCGGCGACGGCGATGCCTTCGGCGAGCGTGTCGCCGCCGGCCCCCTCCGGTCCCCCGAAGAGCGCCCGGCGCATGGCGGAGAAGAGCGCCGACTGGACCCCCCACAGCCGCACCTCGGGGCGGAGCGCCTTGACTGCGGCCGCGATGCCGGCGATCAGCCCGCCGCCGCCGATCGGCACGACGAGATCGTCGAAGTCGGGGACCTGCTCCAGGATCTCCAGGCCGATGGTTCCCTGGCCCGCCACCACCATCGGGTCGTCGTAGGGGTGGACGAAGGTCAGCCCCTCGCGCTCGGCCACGGCGAAGGCGTGGGCGCGCGCCGCCGCCAGCGTCGCCCCATGCAGCAGCACGCGGGCGCCCAGCGCCTCGGTGCGTTCGATCTTGGTGAAGGGGGTGGCCGCGGGCATGACGATCGTCGCCGGGATGCCGAGGCGCGCCGCATGGCAGGCGACGCCCTGCGCGTGATTGCCGGCCGACATGGCGATGACGCCGGCGCGGGCGGCCTCCGGCGACAGGGTCAGCAGCCGGGACAGCGCCCCCCGCTCCTTGAAGGCTCCGGTCGGATGCACCGTCTCCAGCTTCAGGAAGGCTTCGCCGCCGAAGCGCTGCGCCAGCCTGGGCGCGGCGAGGCACGGCGACGGCCGGATGGCACCCGCGATCCGCGCAGCGGCCCGGCGCACGTCGTCCAGCGTCACCGTCATGGCCGTCATGGCGGCACCAGCCGCAGGGTGCGCGAGCCCGGCATCGGCACCGCCAGGGCGGGCATCGCCAGCCACGCGAAGTCCCGCCACGGCTGGACGAGGTCGAGGAAGTGGCGGGAGAGCGGATGGCCGGACTGCCCGCCGGCGATCATGAAGCGGGACTGGTCGAGATCGGCGAGATCGAAGACGGCGCGGAATCCGGCGCCATGGACATTGGCGAAGGGCGCGTCCTTGCGGGCGACCCGCATCATGCCGCGATGGATCGTGTCGTGGCCGCCGTCGGTCGCGACCTCGGCCGAGAACAGGCGGCCGAGCAGGGGGACGTCGCCGAGCCATGCCGGGGCGAAGCGGACGGTATGGGCCGTACCCCAGCGCCAGGCGTCACGGTTCGCACCGTAGCGGCCGGCGAGGAACTCGAGCGCCCGATCGAGGGCGGTCGTGGCCTGGTCGGCACAGGTCTCCCTCCGATCCGGCGTCGCCTGGTCGTCGCACCAGCCGGGCTCGGACGCCAGCACGCGCTCGACCAGCACCGGCCGCAGGTCCCAGAACTCCTCGAAGAACTCCCCGAGTTCGTCGGCGAAGACCGCGCGCACCAACTCGCGCAGCCAGGCGACGAAGACGAGCGGTTCGGGGCGGTCGCGGTCCATGGCGCCGTCCCAGGCGCGCAGGCGGTCGAGGACATCCGCATTGGCGGGCGTCCGGGCGACGAGCGCGAGCAGGGGCGGCAGCAGCGTCCGCGCCGACCCCGACACGGTGTCCGCCAGGATGGCGGCGCTCGTCTCCACCCGGTGGCGGCCGGGTTCGTCCAGCCGCTCGAGCAGCCTCGCGATGCGGTGCGGCGCATCCCACTCGCGGGTGATGAAGAATGGGTAGCTCTCGTCGACGACGCGGTTGTTGGCGTTGGCGATCACCTCGTAGGGGCGGCCGACGCGCTGCGGCAGCCGGTCGAACGGGATGAAGGCTGGCCAGCGGTCGCGCGCCGTTCGGCCGTCGGCCGGCATCCAGCCATCGCCGTCGGCCCGGATCGGGATGGCGCCCGCCGTGACCATGCCGAACTCGCCGGCGGTGTCGGCGAAGTGGACGTTCTGGGGCGGCCCCCGGAAGCGCTGCAGCGCCGCCCGGACGGCTTCGGCGTTGCCGGCGCGGGTCATGGCGCGGAACGCGTCGGCGGAACGGTCGCCCGGCATCAGCCAGGTCGCCTGCAGCGCCACGACATGGCCGGGCGACGGCGGCTCGATCCAGGAGACGACGTCGGAGAGCACCGGGCCGTGGCGCGTCGTCCGGATGCGGATGGGGATCGGCGCACCGCCGCGGACGGCGATCGTCTCCTCGCGCACGGCGAACGGCACCGGGCCGTCCGGGGTTTCGTACTGGCCCGGATCGTCGGCGGCGACCTGCTCGACGACGAGGTCGGCGACATCGGCGTTGGTCGTCGTCATGCCCCAGGCGACGCGGCCGTTGTGGCCGAGGATGTGGAAGGGCGTGCCGGCGAAGGCGGCGCCGGCGATCGTCATCCCCGGCGCCTCGATGCGCGACAGGTGCCAGATGCCGGGCAGCCGGAAGCCGAGATGGGGATCGTTGGCGAGGATCGGCTTGCCCGTGGTGCTGCGGTCGCCGCCGACCACCCAGGCGTTCGAGGCGCCCTCGGTGGTGCTCGGGCCGAGGGCCGGCGGCCAGAGCGCGTCGATCCGCGCCAGCGGCATGCGCTGCCGCATCCGGGCGCGCAGTGCCTCGCCGCGGAAATTGCCGGAGAGCTGGAGCGCCATCAGCTTCCCCCAGACGACGCTGTCGGCGGGCGTCCACGGTTCGGGATGATGGCGGAGCAGCACGAACTCGGGCGGCGGAGTCTGCGCGGCCGACTTCAGATAGAAGTTTATCCCGGCGGCGTAAGCCTCTAGAGAAGAACGTGTTTCCGGGTCCAGTGTGGGTTCGATCTGCTGCGCCAGACGATGGATTCCGAGGGTCCGCATGAAGCGGTCGGATTCGATGCCGGCCGGGCCGATCAGTTCCGCCAGCCGACCCTGGGCGAGCCGCCGCTGCAACTCCATCTGCGCGAAGCGGTCCTGGGCGTGGGCGAGCCCGAGGGCGAAATAGGCGTCGGTGGGCGAGGCGGCGGCGATGCGGACGATGCCGGCGCGGTCGCGCTCGATGCGGGCCGGGGCGGACAGGCCCGGCGCCGCCAGCGTCGCCGAGATCGGCGGCAGCGACGTCCAGAGATAGAGCACGCCGCCTGCCGCGAGGCAGGCGGCGGCGAGCACCAGCAGGGCGAAGGCGCGGCGGACGATCCTCATGCCGGCCTCCAGCCCAGCTACTGCATGTTGATCATGACGGTCTTCTTGTGCGTGAAGTGCTCCAGCATGGCCTCCAGCGAGGCCTCCTTGCCGAGGCCCGACTGCTTCACGCCGCCATACGAGATGTTGGGCTGGACGACCAGGTTCTGGTTCACCTGGACGATGCCCGCTTCGAGACGGCGGGCGGCGTCCAGCGCGGTGCGGAGGTCGCGGGTCCAGATCGTCGCCGCCAGGCCGTACTCGGAATCGTTGGCCTGCTCGATGACCTGATCGTACTCGTCGAAGCGGATGACGCAGGTCACCGGCCCGAAGATCTCCTCGCGCGCCAGCCGGCTGTCGTTGTCAACGCCGGTGAAGATGACCGGCTGCACGTACAGGCCCTTGGCGAGCTTCGGATCGGACGGCATGGCGGAACAGACATTCGCTTTTGCACCAGCGAGTTCCGTCCCGATCTTGATGTAGGATTTCACCTTCTCGAACTGCTGGGTCGAGATGATGGTGCCGATGTCGGTCTTCTCGTCGAGCGGGTCGCCCATGACCATCGCGTCGACCTTGGCCTTGAGACGCTCGACGAAGGCGTCGTGGATGCTCGAATGGACGAAGATGCGGCTCGCCGCCGTGCAGCTCTGGCCCTGGCGGGTGAAGCGCATGCCGGTGACGGCGCCGGCCACGGCCTTGTCGAGATCGGCGTCGCCCATGACGATCATCGGGCTCTTGCCGCCGAGTTCCAGCGTCACCGGGATCAGCTTGTCGGCGGCCGCGCGGTAGACGATCTTGCCGGTCTCGACCGAACCGGTGAAGGTGATCTTGCCGACCTTCGGATGGGTGACGAGCGGCGCACCGCATTCCGGGCCGAAGCCGGACAGGATGTTGAAGACGCCGGGCGGCAGCACCTGGTTCATGATCTGGCAGGCGCGCAGGACCGCGAGCGGGGCCTCCTCGGCCGACTTCACCACGACGGCGTTGCCGGCGACCATGGCGGGCGCGATCTTCAGCGCCATCAGCATCATCGGCACGTTCCACGGGATGATCGCGCCGACGACGCCGATCGGCTCCCGCAGGGTCAGCGACAGGATGTCGGGGTTGAAGGGCACGGTCTCGCCCTTCAGCTCGCCGCCGAGGCCGCCATAGAAGACGAAGGCGTCGGCCAGCACCGAGGCCTCGACCCGGCTCTCGGTGCGCAGCGCCTTGCCGGTCTCGAGCGCGATCAGGCGCCCCAGTTCCTCGACATGCTCGGTGAGGCGGCGGCCGCACTCGGCCACCAGGCGGCCGCGCTCGCGCGCCGGCAGGCGGGCCCAACTCTTCTGTGCCTTCACCGCGGCCGCGACGGCGGCCTCGACGTCGGAGGCCTCGCCGTAGGCGGCGGTCGAGACCTCCTCGCCGGTCGCCGGATTGACCACCGGAAAGGTGCGGCCCGAGGCGGCCGGCACGAGCGCGCCGTCGATCAGGTTGCGGCCGGCCAGGTCTCGGGCAAGCGCGAAGGGGTCGAGCCGGGGGGTGAGAGCGTTCTGCATCGGGTCCTCTGGAGCGTGGTCAGGCGCGGCCGAGCGCCTTCAGGATCGCGGCCCGGTCCGCGTCGAGCGCCGGAGCCGGATCGCGGGTCTTCGGATCATCGAACCCCCAGATCTTCACCGGGTTGCCGACGAACGGCATCGGGCCCATGACCGGGTCGTCGATGGTCACCAGCATGTTGCGGGCGGCCGCCTGGGGAAATTCGACCGCCTGCTTGACGTTGTTGATCGGACCGGCCGGCACGCCGGCCTTGTCGAGCACCGCCGACCAGTGGGCGGTGTCCGCCGTCGTCAGCGTCTCCTCGAGCTGCGCCTTGAGGGCATCGACGTGCTGGTTGCGCAGGTCGTTGGTCAGGTAGCGCAGGTCGGTCGCCAGTTCCGGCCGCCCCAGCGCCTCGCAGAGCTTGCGGTAGAGGGCGTCGTTGCCGGCGGCGATGATGATGTGGCCGTCCCGGGTCGAGAAGACCTCGAAGGGCGTGATCGACGGGTGGCGGGCGCCAAGCGGGCCCGGCGGCTTGCCGGAGACGAAGTAGCGCATGATCGCGTTCTCCAGCAGCGCCAGCTGGCAGTCGAACATGGCGACGTCGACCTTGCGCCCCTCGCCGGTCTGGGCGCGATGGAAGAGGGCGGAGAGCACGCCGACCGTGGTGTAGAGGCCGGCGCCGAGGTCGCCGATCGAGGTGCCGATGCGGGTCGGCGGGCCGCCCTCGTGGCCGGTCACGCTCATGATGCCGCCCATGCCCTGGACGACCATGTCGTAGGCGGCGCGCTTCGATTCCGGGCCGGTGTGTCCGAAGCCCGATGCGGAGGCGTAGATGAGCTTCGGATAGCGCCGATGGAGTTCGTCCCAGCCGTAGCCGAGCTTTTCCATGGTGCCGGGGCGGAAATTCTCGACCACCACGTCGGCGATGCCGAGCAGCTCCTCGAAGATGGCGCGGTCGGCATCGTTCTTGAGATCGAGGGCGATCGATTCCTTGCCGCGGTTGATGGACTGGAAATACGCCGACTTGCCCTTGACGAACGGGCCGTAGTGGCGGGCGTCGTCGCCGCGCTCGGGGGGCTCGACCTTGATGACGCGGGCGCCGAGCTCGGACATCAGCATGGTGCAGTAGGGGCCGGCGAGGATGCGGGAAAGATCGACGACGGTGACGCCGCTGAGCGGCCCTGCTGCGGTCATGCCGCGTTCTCCTCGGGTTCGGGTCGGGGGCGGAAGGGGTTTGTCATAGCTTGCGCGGCGCGGCGGCGGCAAGGCCGGGCCGCCGGCCCGGGCGTCCCTGCCAGAGGGCGTAGGCGGCGAGCGCGGCCAGGATCAGGCCGCCGCCCGTCAGCGTCCGCCGGTCGGGAACCTCGCCGACGCCGAGCCAGGCCCAGAGCGGCGCCAGCACGGTTTCGGTCAGGGTCAGGAGGCCGGCGCGCGCGGCCGGCAGCAGGGCGATGCCCTGGACGAAGAGGGTCAGGCCGAGGCCGACCTGGACCGTGCCCATGAAGGCGCAGATGGCGATGTCGCGGCCGGAGACCTCCCATGGCGCGCCGACGAAGCCGGCGACGCCGGCCAGGACGAGGCCGCTCAGCACCACCGCCGGGACCATGTCGGTGCCCGGCCGGGTGCCGCGGACGACGACGATGTTGATGGCGCCGAAGAGCGAGACCCCGAGGCCGAGCAGGCCGCGCCAGCCGCCGGCGAGGAGATCGACGGGGCCGACCATGATCGCGATGCCGGCCATGGTGGCGAGGATGGCGAGCAGCGTGGCGGCGCCGATGCGCTCGCCGAGCACGACCCGCGCGAGGAGCGCCGTCAGCAGCGGCGTCGTGCTCATCAGGACGAGGACGGTCGCGACCGAGGCTTCGGCGAGGGCCACGAAATAGAACAGCGACGAGCCGGCGACGGCGACGCCCGAGGCCGGGCCGCGCCAGCCCATGGCCCGGAAGGCGGTCGCCGTCCCGCCGCGGTGGCGCCAGACGACATAGGCGCCGACCGCGAGCGCGAGAAACACCGAGCGCCAGAATGCCGCCTCCCAGGGGCCGGCATCCATGAAGCGCACGGCGACGCCGCCGGTGCTCCAGCACGTCGCGGCAGCGGCGACGAGAAGCGCGCCGCGCGTGGCAGGGGTCATGGGGGATTCCGTCTCGGCGGCGGACAGCCATCGTCGCCGCGGCGCCGGCTCTGATAGCCGAGTGTCCGGCCGAAGTCCATCCGGCTCGGAGTCTGCCGCAATGCGAAGACCTCCCGCGGGCTGCGCCAGGCCAGCCCCGTGTCGCGGCGCTTTTTCGACTTGCCGGACGGCTCGGCAGGGGATACTCGACCGCAGATCGCAAGGCATTCGGACGCAACCCGCTACGGCACGCCAAAGGTCGACATGGTCGAGAAGAAGCCCACGGTTCTGATTGTCGACGACGTGTCGGTGAACCTGGCGCTGATGAGTGCCATTCTCGAAAACGACTGCCGGACGATCTGTACGGAGGACAGTGCGCAGGTTCTCTCCCTGGCGCTCGAGCACCAGCCGGACCTGATTCTTCTCGATATCATGATGCCCGGGATGAACGGATTTCAGGTCTGCGAACTGCTGAAGGCCAATCCCAACACCCGCCGCATTCCGGTGATCTTCCTGACCTCGCTCACCGAGGAAGAGGACGAGGAACGCGGTCTTGGCCTGGGCGCCATCGACTACATCACCAAGCCGTTCAGCGTGCCCGTCGTCCGGGCGCGCGTGCGCAACCATTTGGAGATGCAGCGCCAGCGCGACCTGCTGGAGCGCCTGTCCAGCATCGACGGGCTGACCGGCATCTCGAACCGGCGGGCGTTCGACCAGGCCCTGGAGCGCGAATGGCTGCGCGCCCAGCGCCACGAATCCCCGCTGTCGCTGCTGATGATCGACGTCGACCTCTTCAAGCAGTTCAACGACGGCTACGGGCACATCGCCGGCGACGACTGCCTGAAGGCGGTGGCCAGGACCGTCGCCGATCAGGCCGGACGCTCGGCCGATCTGGTGGCGCGCTACGGCGGCGAGGAGTTCGCCTGCATCCTGCCGGATACCTGCCGCGGCGGGGCGATCCGGGTCGCGGAGAAGATCCGCCAGGCGGTGCTCGCCCTGCGGATTCCGCACGCCTTCTCGACCGTGTCGAATCAGGTGACGGTGTCGATCGGCGGGGCGATGACGCGGCCCGGCTCGCGCGTCGATCCGGCCGAACTGGTGCGGCGTGCCGACGCCCAGCTCTACGAAAGCAAGAACGCCGGCCGCAACCGCATCTCGTTCTGCTGCGAGGAGAAGTGAACCGCTTCCCGGCCGCCGTCCGCCCATCCGACCGGAGCCCGCCGCCCGTGACACCCGATACCCGCTTCGTCTCCTGCCTCGGCGCCAAGGGCTTCCACCGCATGGCGTGGCACGTCTGGCCCGGCCCGGCCGGGCGCCCGCCGCTCGTCTGCGTCCACGGCCTGACGCGCAACGGGCGGGATTTCGACATGCTCGCCGCCGCGCTCTCGCGGTCGCGGACGGTGATCTGCCCGGACATCGTCGGCCGCGGCGACAGCGACCGGCTGCGTGACCCGGCGGAGTACGGCTATCCGCGCTACATGGCCGACACCGCGACGCTGATCGCCCGCCTCGGCGCCGAGCGGGTCGACTGGGTCGGCACCTCGATGGGCGGCTTCCTCGGCATGCTGCTGGCGGCGCTGCCGGGACAGCCGATCCGGCGCCTGGTGCTCAACGACGTCGGCCCGTTCATCCCGCAGGCGGCGCTGGAGCAGATCGGCACCTATGTCGGCCGCGACCCGCACTTCCCGGATCTGGCGGCGGCGGAGGCCTACCAGCGCACCGTGGCGGCGGGCTTCGGGCGGTTGACCGACGCCGAGTGGGCCCACATGGCCCGACACATGACGCGACCCGATCCGGCCGGCGGCCTGCGCCTCGCCTACGATCCCGGCATCGCCCATCCGTTCCGCACCCAGCCGGTCAAGGATGTCGACATCTGGCCGGTGTACGACCGCATCCGGGTGCCGACCCTGGTCCTCCGCGGCGCGGAATCCGGCCTGCTCCTGGCCGAGACCGCGGCCCAGATGACGGAACGCGGGCCGAAGGCCGAGTTGCGCACGATCCCGGCCTGCGCCCATGCACCGGCGCTGATGGCGGCCGATCAGATCGCGCTGGTGGCGGAGTTCCTCGACCGCGACTGAGCCGGTGGTGCGCCGAGCGCCACCCGCAGGCCGGCCAGCACCGCGACGAGGCCGGCGAGGGGGAGCCAGCCGACCGGCTCGTCCAGCAGGAGCGCGCCGAACAGGATCGCCGTGACCGGGCCGAGGCCGAGGAACACGGTGACGCGGGTGGGGGTCGCCCGGCCGAGCGCCCACAGCCAGAGGACATAGGCCGAGCCGCTGCCGACCCCGATGAAGAGAATGGCGGCCCAGCCGGCGAGGCCGAGCCGCGGCAGCGCCGCCAGCGGGTCCTCCGCCGCCGCCAGCCCGGCGAGGAAGGCGACCGAGGCCAGCATGGCGATCGCGCCGACGGCGAGCGCGGAGTGGCGGGCGACGTAGGGCCGGTAGAGGACCGTGCAGACGGCGCCGCAGAGGGCGGCCAGCAGGATCGTCGCCTCGCCGGTCCAGCCGCGGCCGGCCCCGCCGAGGCGGTCGGCGAGTGCGAGGCCGACGCCCATGATGGTGAGCAGCACCCCCGCCGTCTTGGCCCAGGTCAGGCGCTCCCGCCCCAGCGTGGCCGCGACCAGCATCGTCAGCAGCGGGAAGCTCGAGAAGACGAGGGCGGCGCGGCCCGCCGGAACCGTCCCGAGGCCGACATTGAGGAGCGCGATGAGGACGCCGAACTGCACGATGCCGAGAAGCGCGATCGGCACGAGGTCGCGGGGCGGGCAGCGCAGCCCGGTTCCGGATGCGGCGAGCACCGGCACCAGGCAGAGGAAGCCGATCGCATAGCGCAGGAGCGCCAGCGTCGCGGGGCCGACGTCGGCGACGACGTAGCGGGTCGCCACCATCGCTGCGCCGACCTGGATTCCGGTGAAGGCGGCCGCCGCCGCGACGGCGACCGGCATCCGCCCGGGGCCGCCACTCTCCGGCTGGCTCACAGGTCGATCGCCCAGGTCTCCGCGACGAGGTCGTGGCCGTAGTTCCGTTCCGGCCGTTGCTCGACCAGCCGGAACCCGGCCGCCTCGTAGATGCGGCGCGCCGCGGCGAGGCAGCTGTAGGTCGAGAGGGTCATCCGCCGGTAGCAGCCGGCACGCCGGGCGAAATCGAGGCACTCTGCGACCAGCCGCCGCCCGACGCCGAGGCCGCGCGCCGCGGGGTCGACGATGAGGATGCGGAGCTGGGCCAGCTCCGGCGCCTTGGCCACCACTGCCACCGAGCCGATGCGCCGGCCGTCCTTCTCGGCGATCCAGCAGGCATCGGTCGCCGGGTCGAAGCGGGCGAGGATGTCGGCGGCGATGCCCGCGACCACGCCCTCGAAACGGATGTCCCAGCCGTATTCGGCGGCATAGAGCTCGCCGTGGCGCTGCACGATCCAGCCGAAGTCGCCGACCCGGTGGGGGCGCAGCAGCCACCCGCCGCTGCCGGCCTCGGGCCCGTCGAGCAGGCCGCGGATGGTCGCCATGGCCCCGAGCAGCCGCTCCTGGCCGGCCGCCGGCAGCCCCGCCAGCATCGCCGCGATGTCGCGGCTCGACGCCTCCTCGAGCGGGTCGAAGGTGGCGATCCCGGTTGGCGTGAGGTGAAGGCTGCTGCTGCGGCCGTCGCCCGGCTGCCGGTCGCGGCGGAGCCAGCCCTTGGCCTCGAAGCGCCCGAGGAGACGGCTCAGGTAGCCGGCGTCGAGGCCGAGGTCGCGAGCCAGCGCGGCGGCGGTCGGTCCGTCCCGGTGGCGCAGTTCGTAGAGGACGCGCACCTCGGTCAGGGAGAACGGGCTGTCGAGATAGCCCTTGTCGAGGATGCCGATCGCTCGGGTGTAGAAACGGTTGAAGGCGCGGACCTGCTCGGTCCGCGCCTGCAGCTCGGGATCGCGCATGGCAGGACGCTCCGGCGGACGGGAGCGTCAGCATAGCGACTTAATTGACTATGGCAACGATATCGTTGCTGATGGCATTTATTTTGTCAGGCGCTCGGCGGCGTCGATGGCGAAGTAGGTGAGGATGCCGGCCGCACCGGCACGCTTGAAGGCGGTGAGCGACTCCAGGATGACGCGATCCTCCATCCAGCCGCGGTCGATAGCACCGCGCAGCATCGCGTACTCGCCGCTGACCTGATAGGCGAAGGTCGGCACGCCGAAGGTGTCGTGGACCCGGCGGACGATGTCGAGGTAGGGCATGCCCGGCTTCACCATCACCATGTCGGCACCCTCGGCGAGGTCGAGCGCGACCTCCCGGATCGCCTCGTCGCCGTTGGCCGGGTCCATCTGGTAGGTCTTCTTGTCGCCCTGGCCGAGCGCGCTGCCGGAGCCGACCGCATCGCGGAACGGCCCGTAGAAGCCGGACGCGTACTTCGCGGCATAGGACATGATGCGGACATGGCCGAAGCCGGCCCCGTCGAGGGCGGCGCGGATGGCGCCGACCCGTCCGTCCATCATGTCGGAGGGGGCGATGATGTCGCACCCTGCCTCGGCCTGGACCACGGCCTGGCGGGCGAGCACGTCGAGCGTCTCGTCGTTGACGACGTAGCCGCCGCGCACCAGGCCGTCCTGGCCGTGGCTGGTGTAGGGGTCGAGGGCGACGTCGCACATGATGCCGATCCCCGGCACCTCGGCCTTGATCGCGCGGGTGGCGGCGCAGACCAGGTTCGCGGCGTTGCAGCTCTCCTCGCCGTCGGGGGTCTTGCGCGCGACGTCGGTCTCGGGAAAGAGGGCGACACAGGGAATGCCGAGGGCGGCGGCGCGCCGCACCTCGCCCGGGATGCGGTCGACGGAGTGGCGCTGCACGCCCGGCATCGAGGCGACGTCGCGGCTCACCCCTTCGCCCTCGCAGACGAAGATCGGCCAGATCAGGTCGTCGACCGACAGGCGCGTCTCGGCCACCAGACGGCGCGTCCAGGCATCGAAGCGGTTGCGCCGCATGCGGGTGGTGGGGAAGGCGCCGAGGGCGCCGCGAAAGCGGGCGGTCATGGGGGATGATCCTGGCAGGCGGGCGTGCGTGTATCGCCGGATCATATCGAGGCGGTCCGGCGCGGGACAAGGCCGCGACCGGCCGCGCGTTGAACCGTCCGGCCGGCGCCGATATCATCCGCGCCCCGCTGTCGGCCGAGTTCCAGGAAGAAGGCAACCTCCATGTCCCATCGCCGTCGCCGTTCCGCCGCATGACCGCCGACATCCAGATCGCCACCGCCGACGGCGTCGGCTCCGTCGTCCTCGACCGGCCGAAGGCGCTGAACGCGCTGACCCTGCCGATGATCCGGGGGATGGCGCCGGCGCTGGCCGCATGGGCCGCCGACCCGGCGGTGCGGGCCGTGATCGTCAGGGGTGCCGGCGACCGCGCCTTCTGCGCCGGCGGCGACGTGCGGGCGATCTGGGAGGCCGGACGGAACGGCCGCGACGCCGCGCCCGATCACCCGACGCGCGCCTTCTTCCGCGAGGAATACCGCCTCAACCGCCAGATCCACCGCTTTCCCAAGCCCTACGTCGCGCTGCTCGACGGCATCACGATGGGCGGCGGCGTCGGCCTGTCGGTGCACGGGTCGCACCGGATCGTCACCGAGAAGACGCTGTTCGCCATGCCGGAGACGGCGATCGGTCTCTTCCCCGACGTCGGCGCCACCTGGTTCCTGACCCGCTGCCCGGACCGCATCGGCACCTGGCTGGCGCTGACCGGCGCCCGCCTCAAGGGCGCGGACGTGCTGGCCGCCGATCCGGCGGCGCATTTCGTGCCGAGCGACCGGCTGCCGGCGCTCGAGGCGGCGATCCGTGCCGGCGCGCCCGTCGACGAGGCGGTGGCCGCGGTCCGCGCCGATCCCGGGCCGGGGACGCTCGGGCCCCATCGCGACACCATCCGGCGCTGCTTTGCCCACGCCACCGTCGAGGACATCCTCGACGCGCTGGCGCGCGACGGCAGCGACTTCGCGCGCGAGACCCGCGACGGCCTGCTGCACCGCTCGCCGACCAGTCTCCGGGTGGTGCTGGAGCAGATGAAGCGCGGTCAGGGCCTGTCGATCGAGGACGCGCTCGTCCTGGAATACCGCCTCGTCCAGGGCTGCATGGACGGGCACGACTTCTTCGAGGGCATCCGGGCGGTGCTCGTCGACAAGGACCACGCGCCGAAATGGCGGCCGGCCCGCCTCGACGAGGTCGGGCCCGACATCGTCGAGCGGCACTTCGCGGTGCCGGCCGAGGGCGACCTCGACTTCGAATGACCAGGAATGCCCGGCCGCGAGTGGACCGGGCAGGGGAGCAGAGCGGACATGGCCAGGATCGCGTTCATCGGCGTCGGCAACATGGGCGGCCCGATGGCCGCCAATCTCGTCAAGGCGCAGCATCGCGTCGTCGCCTTCGACCTGTCGGCCGACAATCTCGACCGCGCCGTCACGGCCGGCGCCGAACGGGCCGCCTCCATGGTGGAGGCGGTCCGCGACGTCGACGCCGTCGTCACCATGCTGCCGGCGGGGCCGGAGGTGCGGGCGGTCTATCTCGGCGACGGCGGCATCGTCGCCTCGGTCGCGCCTGGGACGCTGCTGATCGACGCCTCGACGATCGACGTCGAATCGGCGCGCGCCGTGGCGGCGGGCGCGGCCGCGGCCGGCTTCGAGATGATCGATGCGCCGGTGTCGGGCGGGGTCGGCGGCGCGGCGGCCGGTACCCTGACCTTCATGGTCGGCGGCAGCGACGCGGCGTTCCGGCGCGCCGAACCGATCCTGCAGCACATGGGCAAGACCATCGTCCATGCCGGCGCCTCGGGCGCCGGGCAGGCGGCCAAGATCTGCAACAACATGATCCTCGGCATCTCGATGATCGCCGTCAGCGAGGGCTTCAACCTCGCCGAGAAGCTGGGCCTCGATCCGCAGAAGCTGTTCGACGTCGCCAGCCGCTCGTCGGGCCAGTGCTGGTCGCTGACCAACTATTGCCCGGTGCCGGGGCCGGTGCCGACCTCGCCCGCCAACCGCGACTACCAGGCGGGGTTCACCGCGGCGATGATGGCCAAGGACATGCGCCTGTCGCAGCAGGCGGCACAGGCGGCCGGTGCCGTCACCCCGCTCGGCGCGGCGGCGGCCCAGCTCTACGGCCTGATGAACGCCGTCGGCCGCGGCCAGCAGGACTTCTCCGGCATCATCCGGGTGCTGGCGGGCAAGTAGCGGGCGAGGGCGGCGCTCCGTCGCCGCGGTCCCGGCCGACATGGATCCGGCCGTCCTGGCCGCGGCCGCGGTCGCCGGCGCGATCGTGGTGCTGACGCCGGGGCCGGCCGTCCTGGCACTGGTCGCGATCGGCGCCGCGCAGGGGCGGCGGGCCGGTGCCGCCTTCATCTTCGGGCACCTCGTCGGCGACCTCCTGTGGTCGGTACTGGCGCTGGCGGCGATGGTCGGTGCGCGCACGCTGGCGCCGCGCTTCTTCGTGGCGCTGGCGCTCGTCTGTGCCGGCTATCTCTTCTGGCTCGGCCTGTCGGCCCTGCGCGCCCGGCCGGATGCGGCGGGACGCGCCATGCCGGCGGCGCGCCGGCCGCTCCGCCGCGGCCTCGTCTTCGGGCTCGCCAATCCCAAGAGCTACCCGGTGACGCTGTCGGTCTATACCGCCCTGCTGGCCCATGAGGTCGAGGCGCTGACCTGGACCAACGCGCCGCTGCTGCTGGCGGCCTGCTTCGCCGGGTTCCTGGCGGCCGACCTCGTGCTGATCTGGCTGGTCGGGGCGCCGCCGGTGCGGCGGCTCTATCGCGCCCACGAAATCCGCATCGTGCGCGCGACCGGCGCGCTCTTCGTCTTCTTCGCCGTCACCACGGCGTGGCAGGCGCTGGCGGGGTAGGCCGCCAGCGCCCGGAGCCCGTCAGTTGGCGAAGGCCGGGATGCCGGTCTGGGCGCGGCCGAGGATGAGGGCGTGGACGTCGTGGGTGCCCTCGTAGGTGTTCACCGTCTCCAGGTTCATGACGTGCCGGATCACGTGGAACTCGTCGACGATGCCGTTGCCGCCGTGCATGTCGCGGGCCTGGCGGGCGATGTCGAGCGCCTTGCCGCACGAGTTGCGCTTGATGAGGGAGATCATCTCCGGCGCGGCCTTGCCCTCGTCCTTGAGGCGGCCGACGCGCAGGCAGGCCTGGAGGCCGATGGTGATCTCGGTCTGCATGTCGGCCAGCTTCTTCTGGATCAACTGGTTGGCGGCCAGCGGCCGGCCGAACTGCTTGCGGTCGAGCGTGTACTGGCGGGCGGCGTGCCAGCAGAACTCGGCCGCGCCGAGCGCGCCCCAGGCGATGCCGAAGCGGGCGTTGTTGAGGCAGCCGAAGGGCCCGCCGAGACCCTTCACGTTCGGCAGCAGATTCTCCTCCGGCACGAAGACGTCGTCCATGACGATTTCGCCGGTGACCGAGGCGCGCAGGCTGAACTTGCCCTCGATCTTGGGCGCCGACAGGCCCTTCATGCCCTTCTCCAGCACGAAGCCGCGGATGACGCCGTCCTCGGTCTTGGCCCAGACCACGAACACGTCGGCGATCGGCGCGTTCGAGATCCACATCTTGGCGCCCTTGAGCAGGTAGCCGTCGGCGACCTTGGTCGCGCGGGTGACCATGCTGCCCGGGTCCGAACCGTGGTCGGGCTCGGTCAGGCCGAAGCAGCCGACCCACTCGCCGGTCGCCAGCTTCGGCAGGTACTTCTGCCGCTGCGCCTCGGTGCCGTAGGCGTGGATGGGATGCATGACGAGGCTCGACTGCACGCTCATCGCCGAGCGGTAGCCGCTGTCGACCCGCTCGACCTCGCGGGCGATCAGGCCGTAGCTGACATAGTTGGTGCCGGCGCAACCGTAGCCGTGGATGGTCGGCCCGAGCAGGCCGAGCTCGCCCAGCTCGTTCATGATCTCGCGGTGGAAGATCTCCTTCCGGTTCCCCTCCAGGACGCGGCTCATCAGCTTGTCCTGGCAATAGTCGCGGGCCGTGTCGCGGATCATCCGCTCCTCTTCCGTGAGCTGGTCCTCGAGCAGGAAGGCATCGTCCCACTGGAAGACGGGCTTGGAGGAGGTGCGGGCGGGCGCGGCCGCGGCGGCCAGCGGGGAAGTCATGGCGAGAACTCCGGCAAGGACTGGATAGGCGCCCTTATATAGGCCGCGATCGGCGCCTGGAAGGCCGCCGCCGCGTCGCAGGCCCGCGGGCGGGGAGCGCGCTTGCCGCCACCCGGAGGCCGCGCTAGCTTCAGTCGGGTCGAGGGAGGCGGCACCCAGAGAACCGCCCCCGTCCCGACAGGGGGCATGGAGTATTTTCTTCAACAGCTCATCAACGGGCTGACGCTCGGCGCCATCTATGGCCTGATCGCCATCGGGTACACGATGGTCTACGGCATCATCGGCATGATCAACTTCGCCCATGGCGACGTGT
>NZ_JAYSFE010000102.1:5110-17438 GCF_041913585.1 Allostella sp. | reverse complement strand
TCTCGACCGTCGCCGGCAGGTTGACGATCATCTTGTGGTCCGGCGTCGGCCGGAGCACGTCGGCGACCGCCCCGCAGATGTCGCGGGCGAACTCGAGCTCGGTGCCGGTGAAGCTCTCCGGCGAATATTCGAAGATCCAGTGCGTCTCCGGCCGTTCGTCGGCCAGCTTCTTCACCAGCATCGCGCCGCGGACCGCGATCTCGGTGATGCCGGCCTCGTCCTGGCCGAAGACCACCCGCCGCTGCAGGGTCGAAGTCGAGTTGTAGAGGTGAACGATGGCGCGCTTCGCCCCCTTCAGGCTCTCGAAGGTGCGCTCGATCAGCTCGGCCCGGGACTGCGTCAGCACCTGGATGGTGACGTCGTCCGGGATCATGTTCTCCTCGATGAGCTGCCGGACGAAGCCGAAATCGGTGTCGGAGGCCGCCGGAAAGCCGACCTCGATCTCCTTGAAGCCCAGCTCGACCAGCAGCTTGAACATGCGGGTCTTGCGGTCGGCGTCCATCGGCTCGATCAGCGCCTGGTTGCCGTCGCGCAGGTCGACCGAGCACCAGATCGGCGGCTTGGTGATGACGGCCGACGGCCAGCGTCGGTCCGGCAGGTCGACCGGCTTGAAGGGGACGTACTTCTGGGCGGCGTCGGTGGGAAAGCGGGACATGGGACACTCCATCGAGGCGCGGGCGCTCGGCCGAGGCCGCGCCGTGTTCGGGATCCAGGAAGGGGACGCCGCCGCTCACGCCGGAGCGGCCGGTCTCGCGTCCGGGCCCGCGGGCGAAGGGCGCGCCGGACGCGCGCCCGTTCAGGCCCGCAGGCCGCCGATAAGTCGCAGCGCGCGCCCCGCGCCGCGCTCGAAGGTTCCGAAGATGAGGAAGTCGCTGGTCATCGCGTCCGAGTTCCGCTGCCGTCTACAAACCGGCCGACGCAATGTCGGCCCCCCCGCCCCCGATCAGAGGGACGGGCCGGTAAGTCGAAGGAGCAGCTCGGAACGGTTGCGGACCATGCGCCGACTATATGTGGCCGCGGGCGGGAGGGTCAACCCGCGACCGCGCCCAGGCTGCGGATGACGTCGTCGCGGGCGGAGAAGACGAAGTTGTTGATGTAGATGCGCCCCGGCAGCCGATGCGTGCCGGCCTCGTTGAGGGCGGCGCGGTCCTGGTGCGTTCCCGGATCGAACGCCTCGATCGGACGCACCGCCCCCTCCATGAGGAAGAAGCCGCGATAGCCGAGCGGCGCGAGCATGGCCCGGATGGCGGCGAGCGATCCCGGATGGTGCCGGTCCTCGACCTCGATCAGCAGGTTCGGGTGGTCGCGCTCCAGGAGGCCGCGGGCGCCGGCGACCACGCTCGACTCGTGGCCCTCGACGTCGATCTTGACGAAGCCCGTGCGCGGCAGGTCGAGGTCGTCGATCCGCCGCCGGGCGACCGTCACGTACGCGCCCTCCTCGCCGGCCGCCGGACCGTGCTCGACGGAGGCGAGGCCCGACTGTCCGGTCGGCACGAACAGCCGGATCTCGCCCTCGCCGTCGCTGAGCGCCGCCTCGACGACGCTCGCCCGGCCGGCGCGGATGGCAGCGGCGAGGCGCCGGCGCAGGACGTCGGCGAGGTGCGGGTTCGGTTCAGCCGCGATCAGTCGCGCGGCGTGCCGGACCATGACGGCGGAGTAGGTGCCGTGGTTGGCGCCGACATCGATGGCCAGCTCGTCCCGACGGCAGAGCAGGGGGACGAGGCGGAGCTCCGGCTCGCCGCGATCGGGAAGCAGGCGGGCCTTGGCGTCGAGCAGGAGCGCGAACAGGGCCGGGAAGCGCTCCTCCAGCATCGCCCGCAGTCTGGTCTTCAGGGACATGGTCCAGTGCCGGGCAGGGCCCGCTCCTCGTTCGCGCCGCGATCCAGGATAGCCGCGTTGCGCCCGCAGTTCGACCCAATGCGGCTGCGCTCAGAACGCCGCGGGCATGAGCCGTCGCACCATCAGGGTGGTGCCGATCGCACCCTGGGCCAGGATCCAGGCCCCGACCGCGGCCGCCCCCATCATCCCGAATTGCGGCACCAGCACGGCGGCGAGGATACAGCCGACGACGAACTGGGCGATGTTGAGCTGCTGCAGACGACGGCCGTGCCCGCACATGGCGAGCACGAGATCCTGGCTCGGCAGCAGGCAGTTCACCAGCTGTCCCGCCGCCAGGAGGGTCAGCGCCGGCGCCGCGATCTCGAAGCCCGGGCCGATCAGCCGCAGCAGCGTCGCCGGGAATGCCATCATGGCCAGGATGACCGGTAGCCCGGCGGCGGCCGTCACCAGCCGGACACGGCGGTTGAGGGCGCGGAGCTGCCCCATGTCGCGCCGACGGTGGAGCTCGGCGAAGTGCGGGGCCGCCACCGTCCCGATCGAGACGATGATGACCCACATCATCAGGGAGATGCGGTGGGCGACGCTGAAGGCGCCGACCGCGGCGGCGTCGACGAAGGCGCCGAGGACGAGGACGGGAAGGGCGCTGAGCCCGATCTGGACGACCTCGACAAGGCCGAGCGGCAGGGCCGTCCGCCACAAGGGCGGCAGGCTCTCGCCGCCATCGGCGTCCCGGCGCGCGGGCGCGTCCTGCAACTGGGCTCGACACCGGGCGACGAGGACGGCTCCGGTCAGGGTCGCGAGCGTCAGGGCGCCGGCGAGGGCGAGGATCAGTTCGTCGAGGCGCCTTGCGCCGGCGACCAGCGCCGCCACGGTCAGGAGGGGCCACATCGCGTTCTGGACGAACTGCGCCGCCACGCCGCGCTTCAGGCCGGTCAGCACGTAACCGACCGAGATCACCATGGTCTGCGGCACCAGCAGCAGGGCGGACAGCGCCAGCGGGTGGGCGAGGTCGGGCTCGCTGAAGATCCCGCCGGCGGCGAAGTCGGCGACCGCCCAGGTCAGCAGGGCGGCCGCGGCGCTGGTGGCGAGGTGCAGGGACATGCCGGTCCGCATCGCCCGGGCGGCGGCCCGGCCGCGGCCGACCGAGAGTTCGACCGCGACGTGGCGCGTCATCGCCCGCTCGAAGCCGAGCCGGGCGATGGTCGACAGGAGGCCGACCCAGGTGATGCAGAGGAAGAACATGCCGGCGTCGTGGGCGCCGAGCGCGGCCGCGGCCAGGATGTAGAGGGCGAGCTTGCCGACGACCTCGAACCCGCGCACCGCGAGCCCGGCGACGTAGTTGCCGAAGGTCCGGACCAGAAGCTGGAATCTCGATGGCACCATGCTCGGATCCGGGCCGCGCGACGCTCGGGCGGCCGGCATCGACCGGGAGCGTCTGTTGCGGGGCGACTGTACGGGGGCTATCGTCGGCAAGGCAAATGCGAAACCGTCTCAGCCTCCTTGCCGCGGCGATGGCCGTCCTCGCCGTCGCACCCGCGCCGGTCGTGGGCCAGTCCGCCGATCCGGACACCCCGCAAGTCGAGGGCGAGATCGATCCCAAGCCGTTCGACCCGCGATTCGAGATCCGCGAGCATTTCCGCCGGATCCTCCCGCCCGACTGGTGGGCGAGCGATCCGATCTACGGGACCAGCCTGTTCCAGGTGACGGTCCACATCCCGGATCGCTGGCGCGGCAATCCGACCAGCGCGGTCATGATGCTCTGCCCCGATCGCCACAGCACCGTCTGGCAGGGGGAACTGGACCGGATCGTGGTGCATCCGTTCTATCGCAACCGCCCGTGGGCTAGCATAGAGTGCCGGCGCTAGCCGCTGTCGCCACCCGCACCGCGAGAGTTCCATGATTCGTTGGACCCACGGTCTCATCAATCGGCTGGTGACGCTCGCCGACGGGCTGTTCCTCGCCCTCGCGATCCTGTTGACGGCGCTGCTGCTGGGGCATCCGACGCTGCTGCAGACCATCCTCCTGGGCGCGCTCGGGCTCGTGATCTACGGGCAGGTGCTGTCGACGACGGGCTGCTATCGGGTGGAGCGCTACCGGACCGTCCTCGCCCAGCTGGGCGACGTCGCCCTGGGGCTGGTGCCGGCGCTGGTCGCGGTCGCGGTCGCCTACCACGCCTTCCTGACCGATCCGACCGGCGGGATCGGCTGGATCGCCACCCTGGCGCTCGTCAGTGCGGCGGTGCTCGCGGCGGGCCGGCTGCTGCTGGTGCGATGGGGGGTGGCCCTGGCGGACCGCCATGCCGTGCTGCGCCGCAACGTGGCGATCGTCGGGGTTCGCGACCGGGTCGAGGTCGCGCTCGCCATGGTCGACCACGAGACCAGTCACCTCTACCACGTCGTCGGCATCTTCCTCGACGAGGAGGACGACGGACCGACGGCGATCGAGGGCGTCCCGGTGGTCGGCCGTGTCGACCGGCTCTTCGGCTTCATCCACCACACGCCGATCGATCTCGTGGTGGTGGCGCTGCCATGGGAGTCGACGGCCCGCATCAACGCCATGATCCATCGTCTGGACCGCCTTGCCGCCGACGTCATCGTGCCGCTCGACCGCAACAGCTTCAACCCGCGCTTCGCCCAGTTCGCCATGGTCGCCGGGATGCCGTCCCTGCGCGTCCACTACCAGCCGCTCAAGGGCTCGCTCGGCGTGCTGAAGCGGATCGAGGACATCGTCGTCTCGTCCCTGGCCCTGGTCCTGACGGCGCCGGTCCTGCTGGCCGCGGCGATCGCGATCAAGTTCGACTCGCCCGGCCCGATCGTCTTCCGCCAGCAGCGGGTGGGCTTCAACAACAAGCCCTTCACGATCTACAAGCTCCGGACCTTCTCGTACGATCCGACCGACGACGGCTCGCTCGGCACCAAGCGGAACGACCCGCGCGTCACCCGCATCGGCGCGATCCTGCGCCGCCTGTCGATCGACGAGCTGCCGCAGCTGGTCAACGTCCTCAAGGGCGACATGTCGGTCGTCGGGCCCCGCCCGCACGTTCCCAACATGCAGGTCAGCGGGCGGCAGTACTACGATGTCGTCCGCGAGTATGCCGCGCGCTACCGCGTCAAGCCGGGCATCACCGGCTGGGGCCAGATCAACGGCATGCGCGGCGGGATCGACACGGTGGAGAAGGCCTCGCGCGGCGTCGCACTGGATCTCCACTACATCGAGAACTGGTCGATATGGTTCGACATCCGCATCATGATCCTGACGGTGGTGCGCGGGCTGGCCGGTCGCGACGTCTTCTGAGCCGGCACCTGGCCCTGGCCGTCCTGTTCGCGGTCTTCGCGTCGGCCGCCGCCGCGGCGTCGCCGCTGCCGGACCGCCCGTTCCTCGCCTATCTCGCGAGCTGGTACGAGCCCGCCGTCGAGGGCGACGGCTCGAAGGCCGCGATGACGCGGCTCGCCGGGCAGGTCGACCTGCTGGCGCTCGCCTTCGCCCGGCCCGACGCGCTCTATCCGCCGGGCGGCGAACTGGCGGGGACGGGGCTCCAGTTCCAGTTTCCGACGGCGACGCTGCGGCAGGCGGTCCGCCGGATGAAGGACCGCAATCCCAAGTTGCGGGTCCTGGTCTCGGTCGGCGGCTCGGCCTACCGGCGCTGGGATCGCTACGACGAGCACGCGCTGGCCCGCCTCGTGCGCGACATCGGCGCCGACGGCATCGACCTCGACTACGAGCCGGCCGAACCCGGGTGCGCGGCGTCCGGCGGCCGGGTCGCGTGCCGGACGGACGGCGAATGGACGGCACTGGTCCGGCGCACCCGGGCGGTGCTGCCGCGGCCGCTCCTGCTGACGGTGCCGGCATGGAGCGTCGGCGCCTATGGCGAGGGGCAGTGGGCGGACGCGCGGCCGCGCAGCCCCTGGACCGGGTCGATGCTGGGCCTGCTGCGTTCGCCGGAGGCGGCGATGATCGATCTCGTCTCGATCATGTCCTACGACGCCGGCCCCGACTACGACCCGATCGAGGCGCTGGCCGCCTACCGCCGGGTCTGGCAGGGCCCGCTGGCGGTCGGGATCCAGGTCCTGCCGAGCGAGATTCCGGGGCCGCGCTTCACCGTCGCGCACACGCGCGCCCTGCTGCGGCAGGCCGTCGCCGATCCGCGCGTCGGCGCGATGCTCTACGGCTTCAACCTGGCGCCGCCCGGTCCGGTCACGGCGGACAATCCGGATGCCGCGATGCTCGCCGCCGAAATCTGCCGCGCCCTCGGGCGCTCCGGTTGCGGCCGGTCACGGTGAGGTCGCCGCCCCGTCGGGTCGGGCGCTTGCGGGGTGACGCGCGACGACGTTGCCGAAGTCCCGCGGGAAGCGGTCGAGGTCGACCAGCCTGCCGTCGACCAGCCGCTGGAAGCGGTATCCGAGGTCGGCCAGGAGGTTCCAGGCGGCGTCCGGAGCGATGCCGCTCTCGGTGCCCGTCGGGCAGTTGATCTCGAAGATCACGGTCGGACGCCAGCGGGCGAGCTGCGCCCGCGCGCCCGCCAGGACCATTGCCTCGGTCCCTTCGACATCGATCTTGATGCAGTCGATGCGGGGCAGGCGGAGCACCTCCGCGAGGCGATCCAGCGTCGTCGCCTGGACCGGCTCACCCGGCGGCTGGCCGGCGCCCGGCACCAGGGAGTAGGCCTGCGGATCGTCGCCGAGGGGGACGTGGTAGAGGGTCACGACGGCCTCGGCGTCGGCCAGGGCCTTGGGGACGACCGTCACATGCCGGTAGCCGTTGAGCGCCACGTTGTCGGCGAGGACGCGGCAGGCGTCGCGCCCGGGCTCGACGGCGACCACGCGTCCGCTCGGGCCGACGATGCGGGCGCCCTTCAGCGTGTAGAGCCCGACATTGGCGCCGACATCGACGAACACGTCGCCGGGGTGGAGGAACCGCTCCAGCAGGCGCAGCTCCGGCTCGCTCCAGTCGCGCAGGACGAAGGCCCCGACCGACGTGTAGCGCAGGTCGGAGGGCACGCGCATCCGTTCGCCGGCGGCGGTCAGGCGGAACACCGGCGACCTCCGGGTCACGACGCAGGCCGTCCACAGCGCCGCCCGCCACAGCATGCGGATCGGCCCGGCCCGGAACCCGGGATGGGCGAAGAGGTTGCGGATGCGGCGGATCATGCCCGCGGTCGCGGATCGGGTGCTGGCGATGCGGTTCCGGGTGAGACGGGCGGGGCCATGACCAGTGCGCGCACCGGGCCGGGGATGCGGGTTCCCGCCTCCAGCCACGGCTCCGGTCCGCGGGCGCGGATGTAGGCGGCGACCGCGACCAGCGTCGCCAGTTCGCCCGGCGTGAACACGAACGAATAGACCGTCGAGGTCAGGAACAGGAAGACCGTGTAGTCGCCGAGCGCCCGCGCCAGGTACCCGCCGTCGATGCGGCCGGTGTTCCAGATGAAGATCAGCCCGGCGAGATAGGTGCCGACGACGAGCAGCGCTCCGACGAGCCCGTACTCGAAGACGATCCCGAGCCAGCCGATGTCGGCCAGGTAGAAGAGCTTGTTCTGGAAGATGTCGGCCAGGGTGATCGTGCTGAAGCGCGTCGTCGCGCCGACGCCGAAGAGCCAGCGCATCGGCTCGGAGCCGAGGAAGTCGATGGCGATGTCGATCGATTTCAGGCGGATCGACAGCGAGCCGCCGAGCGAGCCCGCGAACTCCTCCGCGATGCTGCCGCTCGCGATCGCCGCCACGCCCGAGGCCATCAGCAGGCCGACCGCGACCAGGAACCGGCGCAGGGCGCCGTGTGTCGAGGTCACGATCACGCCATAGACGACCAGCACCGCCGCCATGATCGCGATGCGCTGCTTGAAGATCAGCAGCAGCGACGCGAACGCGACCGCCAGCATCAGGATCGTCCAGAGTTCGTGGCGCCGGCAGAAGCGTCGCGCGAGGTAGAAGAGGAAGATCAGCCCGAACAGCATCGGCATGTAGATGCGGTGGCCGCGCTCGTGCTCGTACATCAGGAGCTTGCCCTTGGCCGGATCGGATATGTACCAGTCCAGGGGCACGGCCACCCACAGCACCCACATCATGACATAGGTTGCCAGGCCGAGGATGATGAAGGCGGTCGACAGGGTTGCGAGCGACGGGCGGAGCCAGACGAGCAGGGCCGCCAGCGCGAAATAGTAGGTGAAGGGCCAGATCTTGATCGTGGTCGTCAGGGAATCGAGGAATCCGTTCCCGAAATACATCATCCCGAGCAGGGGCGTGATCCCGATGGCATAGGCGAGCAGCAGCGTGAAGACCGCCTTGTAGGGAAGCCGGTAGACGAACAGGGCATAGACACTGAGCGGCAGGACCAGGAACGGCCAGCCCTTGGAGAGGGCATAGGGGATCGGAAACTCGACCAGGTAGTAGAAGGTCTGGCCGAACATCGGCAGGACGAAGAGCAGGATCGGCAGGGCCCAGGGATGGGCGGCCTCGGCGTCGCGGAACGGCGATCGCGGCGGCACCGAGACCCTGACGCGGGGCTCGCGCAGGATGCGGCTGCGGGGCGGAACGTGGGTGACGGTCACCATTGCGGCGGTTCCGGCGGCCGCGCCGGCCGGTCGTAGGCATGCGGGTCGAGCCGCTGGCGCAGCACCATCAGCAGCATCGGCAGGGAATCGACGAAGACCCGCCTGGCATGGCCGCGCGGGTTGATGAGCAGCCGGTGCAGCCATTCGAGGCCGAACCGACGGAAGACCGGCGGCGCCCGGTTGACGAGGCCGGTCGCGAAATTGAGCGAACTGCCGATGCACAGGCCGACGCCGACCGCTCCCCCGGCGGCGGCGATCCGGTGCGCCAGATATTCCGAGGTCGGCGCGCCGACCGCCAGGAAGACGTAGCGTGCCGGGTGCGCGGTCACGAAGTCGATGCAGCGCTGCTGCTCTTCGGGCTTGCCGGCGAGCCCCATCGGCGGCTCGTGGAGGGCGAGCCGTTCGAGGCCGAACTTCTCGACCAGCCGCCGGCGCAGTTCCTCGCTGCCGCCGACGACCGTGACCGGGTCGTCGCGGCGGACCGTGTGGTGGAGCATGTGGTGGGTGAGGTCGCTGCCGGCGGCCTGCTTCAGGTGCAGCCCGAACAGCACCCGCGCCAGGACGCACGCGACCCGGCTGTCGCTGAGGCGCAGCCAGGCCGCGTCGTAGGCCGCCTGGAAGCGGGCATCCCGCAGCCGTCCGAGCCGGACGAAATGCTGCGCGTTCGGGGTCACGACATAGGCGAACGGCAGCCCGGGCGGGCGGGCGGCAATGGTCGCCGCCGCCTCCGGGACATCCAGGAGCGCCAGCCGCTGGCCGAGGAATTCGGCCTCCGCGACGGTCGGCACCCCGGTAGGTCGGACCTCGTCCATGGCGTCGCCCGCCCGCCGCCCGCTCAGTAGTTCTGGCGACCGATCGTGTAGTTGAAGGTGCGCTGGAACGGCACCACCCGGTTGATGAACTGCTCGATCCAGAGATTGACCTCGGCGATGTGGCTGCGCGGCACGTAGATGACGTCGCCCGGCGCCAGCGGCACGTCGCTCTCGTGGTCGCCGGCCTGGATCACCTCGCGGACATTGACGGTGCGCAGCATCGGCCGGTTGTTCTGGCTCCGCCGGATCAGCACCACCTCCTGCATGCGCGCTTCCATGTCGAAGCCGCCGGCCATGATGATCGCCTGCAGCGTGTTCAGGCGGTTGTCGTTCATCCGGTAGACGCCGGGCGTACGGACCGAGCCGCCGACATAGACCCGCCACGAGGCGGCATCCTCGAGCGACACCACCACGCTCTGCGGCCGCAGCACGTTCTTCGACCCGGCGATGATCGCGTCCTGGAGTTCCGGCAGCGTCTGGCCCTCGGCGCGGATGCGGCCGGCGACGCGCACGCCGACGAAGCCGTCGGGCCCGACCGTCACCTCGTCGTCCATCTCGCGGGTGATGAGGAACTTGACCTTCATCTTGTCGCCGACGCCGAGCCGGAAGACCGGCACGTACTCCGTCCAGGTCGCGAAGCCCTCGGGCTTGTGCTGGACGATGGTCAACGACTGCCCGGTCTCCAGCCCGCCCGCGCAGGCGGCGAGGAAGAGGAGCGCCGTGAGTGCCGCGGATCGAAGAGCTAGAGCCATCGATAGACCCACCTTGGAATGTAGTACTTCCGCCCCGTGAAGACGAAGCCGAGCAGCCCCCCGCCCGCTTCCAGGATCATGTCGCGCAGCCGGGTCGCGGCCGGCGACCGGGTGACCTCGCTGCGGACCACCATGACGTTGGCGTCGACGATCGACGCCAGGCGCTGGGTGATCGGCGAGAAGCCCTGTGCCGGGCCGGAGACGACCACGACGTCGTACTCCGCGCGCAGCTGCTCGATCCGCCGGCGCGCCTCGATCAGCGGCGCCCGGAGGTTGCCGAGCGGGGAATGCGCGCTCTCGGCGGCCAGCCAGAGCTGCGGCACGCCGGAGGTCGCCACCGCCATGGCGTCCTCGCGCATGCCGGGCGCGCCCGCCGGCACCAGGCCGCGTTCCCGGGCGTCGCCGAAATCGATGAGCAGCGTGCGCAGGCCTCGTCCGACCGCGAACTCCTCGGCCAGCGCGCGGGCGAGCGGGCGCTTCGGCGCCTCGCCGCCCGCCGCCACCAGCTGGAAGACCCGCAGGGCGCGCGATTCGATCGACGTGTCCAGCAGCACCGAGGCCAGGTGGGCCATCGCCTGGCGGGCCTGCGGCGTGTCGAAGCGCTCGCCCGTCTCGCCGAACTCGGCCAGCGAGGGGATCTGGATGGTGCGCTCCGCTTCCGCCGGCATGATGAAGGTTCGCCGCAGCCAGGTCGCGAACGCCCCGGCGGCCGCCCCGAGCAGCAGGCCGCCCGACAGGCCGGCGACGAGGAACGGGATGCGCATGTTCTTGCCGGTGATCGGCGCATCGCCGCGCTGCACCAGCCGCACGTTCGACGACCGCACCAGGGCGGCGTCCTCCTCGATCTTGGCGGCCTCGGCGCGCTTGACGTACTGGCGGTAGGAATCCTCCAGCACGTCGCGGCGCCGGTGCAGCTCGACCAGCTTGCCGTCGGCGACCCGCAGTTCGGCCAGCCGCTTTTCCGCGCTCTCGCGCTGGCGCACGAGTTCCTTCAGCTGGTTCTCCAGCGCATCGCGCTCGACGCGCAGGCTGAGGATCATGTTGGAGACGAAGCTGACGGCCGGGTTCCGCACCTGCCGGTCGGTGTGGAAGACCTTCTGTTCGCCGCGGTTGCGCATCGCCTTGCGCAGGGTGTCGATCTTCTGGTCGATCTCGGCGAAGCCGGGATAGGTCGGCGCGTAGAGCTGGGCCAGCCGGTCGCGCTCGAGCTGCAGCCGGGTCAGGACGTTGCGGTCGTCGTCGTTGGGGACGGCGTCGCTGCGCTGGCTGAAGTCGAAGACCTGCTTGGGCAGGGCCGACACCTGCCGCTCGGCCTCCTCGAGCTGGGCCACGATGGCGGCCTGGCGCTCGCTCACCTGGCGATGCCGCTGGATGACGTTGTCGACCTGGTTGGCCGCGAGGATCCGGTCCTGCTCGATCTCGATGACGTTGGCGTCGGTCTTGAGCTTCTGGATCTCGGCGTCGGTCGCTTCCAGCTGCTGCTTGAAGCGGGCGACCTCCGAGGCGAGGAACGGCGCCCGCGGATTGTCGAAGATGCCGCGCCGGTGCTCGCGGTAGAAGTCGATGAGCGTGTCGACGGTGGTGATGGCCAAGGCGCGGTCGGGGTGGCGGTAGCTGATCCGGACGACGTTGGAATCGGACTCGACGTTCGCGCTCAGGTCGCGCCGGAAGAGCTCGATCGCCTTCTCCATCCGCCGCTCCGGCTCGACCGGCGGCAGCAGGCCCTCGAACCGGCCCTCGATGATCTCGGGATAGAGCTGCTCGAGCCCGATCTTCTCGATGGTCTGCCGGACGACGCCGGCGCTGGTGATGATCTCGACCTCGGAATGGACCGACTTCAGGCCCTCGATCGACAGCACGGCCGGTCCGCTGTCGGTCACGCCCTGGTTGCCGGACACTTCGCGGTTGACCAGCACCATCATCAGCCCGTCGGCCGTGTACTGGGTCTTCGAGAAATAGGCGGCGAAGGCCGCGGCGACGATCGGCAGGAGTGCCACGAAAATGATAAGGCGGCGATGGTAGAAGGCGACGATCAGGAGATCGCGCAGCGTGAAGGCCTCGCGACGGACGATGCTGCCCCGCCACCCGCCGGAGGACGGTTCCTCCGGGCGCGCCACCCCGGCCGCGGCAGCGGGCTGTGGCAGTCCGCTCGACGCCATGCGATCTCCAGTCGACTCGTTCACGATCGTCTCCACTGCCGCCGGTTCCCCCGGCGCCGTGCCCGGCTTCGCCCGCACGTCGCCTGTCCGGAGAACGGACGTCGGCTCCCCCCTATTGCGTCCCTCGGCGCGGGTTTCCCGCGCCCTGTTCGTCTCCAACTCGATACCGGACAAATCGTCACGAGTCGAATCCCGGCAATGGCGGCCGGCAGCGGGTCGGAA
>NZ_JAYSFE010000102.1:2074-5010 GCF_041913585.1 Allostella sp. | reverse complement strand
TTCCGCGCGGTCCCGTCGCGGGATTCGCAGAGTGCGACGCGATCCCGCGGCGAACTGTCCGGAGATTCGCATTCTGCGACGCCCGGTTGCCCGGGAGGGTCGCCCTAGTTCCGCCAGCCGGGCTGGGTCTCGTCGAGCAGGCGCAGCATCGCCGGCCACATGCGCAGGCCGGTCCGCGTCGGGTCGGTGCTGGTGCTGAATTGCCCCGCGGTGTGGCGGGCGACCGCCTCGGGCGGCAGCCGGTAGGGCCGCCCGGTCGCCAGCACGTCCATCTGCACCCGCGCCGCCTGTTCCAGATAGTACATGAGATAGAAGGCGGCGGCCGGAGTGTGGCCGACCGTCAGCAGGCCGTGGTTGCGCAGCACCAGCACGGGGTACTGGGCCAAGTCCCGCCCGAGGCGCTCCTGCTCGTCGAGGTCGAGGGCGACCCCCTCGTAGTCGTGGTAGCCGACCTTGCCGTGGAACTCGAGCGCGAACTGGTTGAGCGGCAGCAGCCCCTCCTCCAGACAGGAGAGGGCGACGCCGGCGCGCGTGTGGGTGTGGACGGCGCAGGCGATCTCCGGCCGGGCCTGCAGCACGGCGCTGTGGATGACGTAGCCGGCGGCATTGGCGGGATAGTTCGACGGGCCGCGGAGTTCGCCGTCGTAGGACATCTTGACCAGGCTCGACGGCGTGATCTCGCCAAAGAGCAGTCCATAGGGATTGATGAGGAAGGTGTCGCTCTCCCCCGGCACCCGCACCGAGGCGTGGGTGAAGATGGTGTCGTCCATCCCGTAGTGGGCGAGCAGCCGGTAGACGGCGGCGAGGTGGAGGCGGGCATCGGCCTCGGTCGCGATGGCGCCGACCGGGGCGGGCGGCGCGTCGGAGACGATGGTGGACATGGGCGGCGGGTTCCTGGGTGGGCGGCCAAGGGCTCGGCCGGGGATCATGCAGCCCCCGCCCGTCGCCGGCCAGCGGGAGAGTTTGCCGCAGGGTCCGCCATTCGGTAAGTTCGCCGCCATCCACCACGATGCCGTCCCCGGGAGGGACCCGACCGATGCTGCGGGCACGCCTGAGCGAAGCCCTGAAGACCGCCATGCGGGACCGCGACCAGCCGGCCGTGTCGACCGTCCGGCTGATCCTGGCCGCGCTCAAGGACCGCGACATCGCGGCGCGCACCAAGGGCAACACGGAGGGCATCGGCGATCCCGAGATCCTCCAGCTCCTGCAGTCGATGGTGAAGCAGCGCCGCGAGAGCATCGAGCTCTACGCCAGGGGCGGCCGCCAGGACCTGGTCGACCAGGAGACGGGCGAGATCGCGGTCATCGAGCGCTTCATGCCGCAGCAGATGGACGAGGCGGCGATGGCCGCCGCCATTGCCGCCGGGATCGCCGACGCCGGCGCCGGCGGCATCAAGGACATGGGCCGGGTGATGACGCTCCTGCGCGAGCGCCATGCCGGCCAGATGGATTTCGCCCGCGCCAGCCAGCTCGTGAAGCAGGCGCTCGGCTGACCGCAGTCGGCTGACCGGCAGTCGGCTGACCGGCGGTCCGCCCGCCCGCCCGCGCCACCCTGGGGAGAGCGCATCCTGGCATTCCCGCCCGCCTTCCTCGACGAGCTCAAGTCCCGGGTCGGCCTCGCCGAGACGGTGGGGCGGCGCGTGCGGCTGGTCCGCGCCGGCACGGTGCTGAAGGGGCTCTGCCCCTTCCACCAGGAGAAGACGCCGTCCTTCACGGTCGACGAGCGCCGCGGCACCTTCCACTGCTTCGGCTGCGGCGCCCACGGCAACGCCATCGACTTCGTCATGCGCAGCGAGAATCTCGGCTTTCGCGAGGTGGTCGAGCGGCTGGCCGGCGAAGCCGGCATGGCACTGCCGCAGGAAACGCCGGCGGCGCGCGCCCGCGACGACCGCCTGTCCGGCCTCCATGCGGTGCTCGACGCGGCCGGCGAATGGTTCCGCGAGCGGCTGGCGGACCGGCGCAGCGGCGCTGCCGCCTGGGACTACCTCGCCCGGCGCGGTCTCGACGCGGCTGCGATCGAGCGCTTCGGCATCGGCTTCGCGCCGGCCGGCCGCACCCGCCTCAAGGAGGCGCTGGCCGGGCGGTTCCCCGAGGAGAAGCTGGTCGAGGCGGGGCTGCTGGTCCGGCCCGAGGGCGGCGGCGCCAGCTACGACCGCTTCCGCGAGCGGGTGATGTTCCCGATCCACGACCAGCGCGGCCGCATGGCCGGGTTCGGCGGCCGGGTGATCGGCGACGGCGAGCCCAAGTACCTCAACTCGCCCGAGACCGAGCTCTTCCAGAAGGGGCGGCTCCTCTACGGCTACCACCGGGCGTCCGGGCCGGCCCGGCGGGCGGGGGAGGTGGTGGCGGTCGAGGGCTACATGGACGTGATCGCCCTCCATCTCGCCGGCATCGAGACCGCGGTGGCGCCGCTCGGGACCGCGATGACCGAGCAGCAACTGGCGCTGCTGTGGCGGCTGGCGCCCGAGCCGATCCTCTGCTTCGACGGCGACGCGGCGGGGCGGCGGGCGGCGATGCGGGCGGCGGAGCGGGCGCTGCCGATGCTGAAGCCCGGCCATTCGCTGCGGTTCGCCAGCCTGCCGCCCGGCGAGGATCCCGACAGCCTCGCCCGCGGCCAGGGCGCGGCGGCGATGCGGGCGGTGCTGGCGGCGGCCCGGCCGCTGCGCGACCTCCTCCTGGAGGGCGAGACCGCCGGCCACACGTTCGACACGCCGGAGCGCCGCGCCGGCCTGCGCCAGCGCCTGCGCGAGCTGGCGGGCCGGATCGACGACCGCGAGACCCAGGCCGAGTATCAGGCCGACTTCCAGCGCCGCTGCGACGAGGCCTTCGGCCGGGCGCGCGGCCGGCCCGGGGGCCCGCCCCCCCCCCCCCCGCGCCCCCCCGCGGCGCCCCGGGGGGGGGGATGCCCGAGAAGTGGCGGGGCCGGGCCCGCCCAGC
>NZ_JAYSFE010000102.1:0-2064 GCF_041913585.1 Allostella sp. | reverse complement strand
GCGCGCGCGGGGGGGCGGGAGCCACCCCCGCGCGCCCCCGCCCGTGTCACAGGCCGCCTCCCCGCCCCCCGGCCAGGCGGCCTTGGCCGGGGCGCGCGGCCGGCCCGGCGCCTCGGCCCGGTCGCCGCTGCGCCGCGCCGAGGCGCCATGGCGGGGGAATGCCCGTAGCTTCGCCGTTCCGGTCCCGGACGTCCCGCCGCCGCCCGTGCCGGACCAGTGGGGAGTCCACGAGAGCCGGCTGCTGCTGCTCGCCATCCGCGACGGGGCGGTGCTGGCCGAGGTGGCGGAAGGGGCGGGTGCCATGACCTGCCGGGACCCGGCGCTGGAGGCGCTGCGCCGCGATCTCGTCGCCGCGCTCGGCGGAGAACGGCTTGACTCGCGCGCGATCGAGCGCCATTTGACGGAACTAGGCCACGGCCCGACTCTGGATCGGCTGCGCGGCTCGGCGGCTCGGCGTGGCTGGGCTAGCGTCGGTTCCGAGTCGTCTCCCGAGGAAGCGCTGTACGATTGGCGCCATTCGCAGGTCGCGTGGCAGCTCGACGAGATACAGAAGGAAATGGCGCTGGCAGAGCGCAGCTTCGAGGCCGATCCGAGCGATCGGCTGGTGCGGCTGGCGGCCCAGCGAGCCGAGCTTCTGCGCTACCGGGCGGAGCTCGAGCAGGAACGTGACGCGTTGAGACAGTCAGCGGCAGGCGGATTGTGATCCCGGCGACAGGATATCAGGGGGTCTAGGCGATATGGCGACGAAGGCGGCGAGCACGGCGGCGGAGCAGGTCGAAAACCGCGAGGATTCCGAGGCCCCGCTCATCGATACGATGACGGCGGCCGTCAAGCGGATGGTCGCCCGCGGCAAGGAGCGCGGCTTCGTCACGCTCGACGAGGTGAACTCGGTGCTGCCGGCGGACCAGCTCTCCTCCGAGCAGATCGAGGACGTGCTCGCCATGCTCTCCGACCTCGGCATCAACGTGGTCGAGGGCGAGGAGGCCGAGGAGGCGCCGGCCGCGGCCGAGACCGAGGACGAGGCCGAGGCGCGCGGCAATCTCGACGACGAGGATGTCGGCCGCACCGACGATCCCGTGCGCATGTACCTGCGCGAGATGGGCTCGGTCGAGCTGCTGTCGCGCGAGGGCGAGATCGCGATCGCCAAGCGCATCGAGGCCGGTCGCGAGATGATGATCGGCGGCATCTGCGAGAGCCCGCTGACGGTCCGGTCGCTCCTCGAGTGGCGCGAGGCGCTGATCGCCAACAAGGTGCTGCTGCGCGACATCGTCGATCTCGACGCCATGTCGGGCGCCACCCCCGGCGCCGAGGCGGCGGGCGAGGGCGAGCAGCCCCCGGCCGAGGCCGAGGAGGAAGCCGGCGAGGCCGAGGGCGACTTCGAATCGGAGGAGGCGGCGCTCTCCCTGTCACAGCTCGAGCAGCAGTGGAAGCCGGTCATCCTGGGGACGCTCGACCAGATCGCGGCGGCCCAGAAGAAGCTGCACAAGGCCCAGGAGCAGCGCTTCGGCCATCTCCAGAAGGGCGAGGAAGTTCCCAAGGCGACCGAGAAGCGCTACGAGAAGGCCAAGCAGGACGTCGTCGACCTGATGAAGACGATCCGGCTCAGCAATTCGCGGATCGAGCAGCTCGTCGACGAGCTCTACGGGCTCAACCGTCGCCTTGTCGGTTTCGAGGGCCGGCTCCTGCGTCTGGCCGAGAGTTCGGGCGTCAAGCGGGAGGAGTTCCTGCGCCACTATCCGGGGTCGGAGCACGACCCGAACTGGATGGAGCGCGTCGGCCAGCTCCCCGGACGCGGCTGGAAGGTGTTCGCCGGTCCGAAGTTCGCCACCCAGATCGCCGAGGCGCGGGCCGAGATCGCCCGCATCTCGACCGCCGTCCGCCTGCCGGTGCTGGAGTTCCGGCGCAACGTCCAGACGGTGCAGAAGGGCGAGCGCGAGGCGGGCAAGGCGAAGAAGGAGATGGTCGAGGCGAACCTGCGCCTCGTCATCTCGATCGCCAAGAAGTACACGAACCGCGGCCTGCAGTTCCTCGACCTGATCCAGGAAGGCAATATCGGCCTGATGA
>NZ_JAYSFE010000101.1:0-17620 GCF_041913585.1 Allostella sp. | reverse complement strand
GACATGCCGGCGCGCAGCTCGACGACGGCCTTGACCGCCTCGCCCCACTTCTCGTCCGGAACGCCGATCACCGCGCAGTCCTTCACCGCCGGATGGGACCAGATCACCTGCTCGATCTCGCTCGGGAAGATGTTGAAGCCGCCACTGATGATGACGTCGCGCTCGCGGTCGACGATGTAGAAGTAGCCGTCCTCGTCGCGGTAGCCGACGTCGCCGGTGTGGTGCCAGCCGAAGCGCGACGCCCTGGCGGTCGCGTCGGGGTTCTTGTAGTAGCCCTTCATCACCAGGTTGGAGCGGACGACGAGTTCGCCGCGCTCGCCGGGGGGCAGCAGGCGGCCCTCGGCGTCCATGATCTCGACCTGGACGAAGGGCGTCGCCCGGCCGCAGCTCCAGAGCCGCCGGGCGAGCTTCGGGTCGTCCGACAGGACGTGCTCCTCGGGCGGGAGGATGGTGCAGAAGAACGGCGCCTCCGCCTGCCCGTAGGCCTGGGCCATAACCGGCCCGAAGGCCGCCACCGCCTGCCGCAGCTTCTCGACCGACATCGGCGCGCCGGCATAGATGACGTGCCGCAGCGAGGAATAGTCGTGGCGGGGCAGCGCCGGGCTGTCGAGCAGCATGTAGATCATGGTCGGCGTCAGGAACATGGTCGTGACGCGATGGCGCTCGATGCATTCCAGGATCGTCGCCGGATCGGCGCGCGGCAGGATGACGGTGTGCCCGCCATGGATCATCGAGGCGAAGGCGAGCGTGCCGGAGGCGTGGCTCATCGGCGCCGCCGCCAGGTGGACCGGCCGCGGGCCGGGTGGCAGGGTCGAGAACAGGCAGGCGAAGAGCGTCTCGTAGGTCTGGTTGGCGATCATCACGCCCTTCGACGGGCCGGTGGTACCGCCGGTGCTGCGGATCGCGACGACCGTGTCCGGGCCCTGGGGAACGTCGACCGGATCGGCCGGGAAGCCGGCCGCCCAGCCGTCGAGCCCGGGAGCCAGCGGCGTCGGCCCGTCGATCGCGACCATGCCGCGGAGCGGCTGCGGCAGCCCCGGCAGCACGGCGGCGACCTCGGCCTCCAGCGCCGCGTGGTGGAAGAGGAAGGTCGCGTCGTTGCTGACCAGCGCGTGGGCGATCTCGGCCTCGGCGTAGCGGGCGTTCAGCGGCAGCCAGACCGCGCCCGCCCGCAGGATGCCCAGCACCGGCTCGAATGCGGCGAGGCAGTTGGGGGTCAGCGTCGCGACGACGTCGCCCGGACCGACGCCGGCCGCCCGCAGCCCGTGCGCGATGCGGTGCGAGGCCGCCTGCACCTCGCGGTAGGTCCGGCTGCGCTGGAGGTCCGAGAAGCAGGGGCCGTCGGGTGCCAGTGCCACCCCACGGTCGAAGAAATCGATGAGACGCACGGCCCCTCCGCCCTCACTTCGCCGCGGCGAGCGCTTCGGAAAAGACCTTGAGCGCCTCCGAGCCCGGCTTGCCCCGGCGGTCGAGGCCGGCCGCCCAGTCGCGCCGCGCCTGCTGGTAGACCCCGTCCAGGATCTTCTGGTCGTCGGCCCCGAGACGGGTGATCGTCATGCCCTGCTGCCGGAAGGTCTCGTAGCTCTTGGCGACGTCGTCGTCCGTCATCTTGCAGACCCGGCGGGTGGTCGCGTCGCCCACCTCCATGATCGCCTTCTGCACCGCCTCCGGCAGCTTCTTCCAGCGCGCCTCGTTGATCGAGTAGGTGGTGGCGGTGCCGGCCAGGTTGGCGCCGACCGTGACGCTCTTGATGAGTCCCTCGAGCTTGTAGGAAGTCACCGTCGGCACCGGAAAGACGATGCCGTCGACCGTGCCGCGGGACAGGGATTCGCGGATTTCCGGCGCCGTCAGGCGGACCGGAACCGCGCCCAGGCTGCGCAGCGTGATGTCGAGCGCGCCGCCGACCGAGCGGATCTTGCGACCCTTGACGTCCTCGAGCCGGATCGCGCCTTCCTTCGACAGGAACAGCTCATAGGGCGGATTGACGTAGGTGAAGACGACGCGGACGCCGTTCGGCTGGAACTCGTTCTTCGCGAACCAGCCGTCGCGGGCGGTCTTCCAGTAGGCGAGCGTGCCCTCGCAGGACGACCCGAAGCTGCCCGGCAGGTCAACCACGGCCGACAGCGGCAGCTTGTCCGAGATGTAGGACGGCACGATCAGCGCGATGTCGACGACCCCGCTCTGCGTCAGGGCCAGCATGTCCTTGGCCTTGCCGACCTGTTCGGCCGGGAAGTACTCGAACTTGACCTGGCCGTTCGTCGCCTTGGTCACCTCCTCCATGAAGTAGTGCGTGCCGTACTTCGCCAGGAAGTGCGTCGGCGGCAGGTTGTCCGCCAGGCGCAGCGTGATGGGCTCCGCCGCGAGCGCCGCGCTCGCCGCCAGGATCGCCGAGGCCCCCGCCAGGGCCGCACCGCAGAAGCGCATCGTCTCCTCCCGTATGTTCGAATATGTGAACGCTATTCGCTTATTCGCATGATGATGACGACCGGCGGCGACGCTTGTCAACCGGCGGACGATGGCCCAGCACCTGCGACAGGCCCGCCGCCGCGGCGACGGCGGCGGTGCGGTAGCGCCGGCTGTGCTGACGGATGCGCTCGCCCAGCGAGGCCACCGCGAGCGCCGCCACGACCCGTCCCTCGCCGTCGAAGACCGGCGCGGCGACGGCGGCGCCGCCGTCCGTGACCTCGGCGATCGACTGCGACCAGCCCTCGCGCCGCACCCGGTCGAGGCGTCGCCGGATCTCGGCCGGGTCGGTCGGCGTGCTCGGGGTGTAGGCGCGGAAATCGGTCGTGCGGAAGTATCGCTCGCGCCATTCCTCGCTCTGGAACGCAAGCAGGGCGCGGCCCGCGGCCGAGCAGTAGAGCGGCCGCTCCTCGCCGATCCGGGCGATGAAGCGGACCTGGCTGGCGCTCTCGATCTGGTCGATGTAGCTGGCCAGCGGCGCGTCCTCCTTCAACACCGCCAGGATCACCGTCTCCCCGGTCGCCTCCCACAGGTGGCGCATGAAGGGACGGGCCAGCGTCGGCAACCGCCGCCGCGCCATGACCGCCGCCGCCAGCCCGTACATGGCGGGACCCAGGAAGTGCCGGTCCTCCTCCCGCGTCGTGAAGCCCTGTGCCGCCAGCGCGCGCAGCAGCACCAGGAGGCTGCTCTTCGGCGCCTTCAGCGCCTGCGCCAGTTCCGACAGGGTGGCGCCGTTCTCGGTCGCCGCCAGGTGTGCCACGATCTGCATCACCCGGGTCAGCGACCGCGGCCCCGTCGTTTCGCCCGTTCCGCGCTCCATCCGGACCTCTCCGTGCCATCGGGCGATTCGGCTTGACGCCCGAATCCTCCACTCGCAGAATAATTTACATAAATGCATGCCGTTCAGAAATACGAACGCGCATCGAAGGAGGAGACGATGAACGGAGCCGCGGGGGGAGCGGCCGGAACGCTTCTCGGCCGCGCCGACCGGGCGATCGCCGCCGCCGAGCGCGTCTGGCGGCTGGCCGGCTCGGCGGCGCTCGCCGCGATCATGCTGATCGTCGCGACCGACGTCCTGCTCCGCTACCTCTTGAACGCGCCGCTCTCCTGGGCCTTCGACCTGATCTCGCTCTACCTGATGGCGGGGCTGTTCTTTCTCGCCCTCTCCGACACCCAGCGCCACCACGGCCATGTCGCGGTCGACATCTTCCAGTACCGCCTCTCGGACCGCATGCGGCATCTCTGCCAGTGCCTGGTGCACGCGTCGGCGGCGGTCGTGTTCGCGATCATCTTCGCCCTCGGCGCCGGACGGGCGCGCGACGCCTACCTGGCCGGCGACGTGCTGGAAGGCGCGATCGCCTGGCCGACCTGGATCGCCGCCGCCCTGGTCCCGCTCGGCGTCGGGCTGCTGCTCCTGCGCCTGCTGCTGTCGGCGGTCGCCCACGGGCTCGCGGCCCTGACCGGGCGGCCGACGATCGACCTGCCGCCGCTGTCGGGCAGCGACGAGGCGGTCTGATGCTGACGCTCGCCACCGTCGCGCTGCTGCTGGTCCTGCTCGTCATCGGCGCCCCCGTCGCCTTCGCCCTTCTGGTGACGGGGGCCGTCGGCCTCTACGGCATCGGCGGCCTGCCGATGGTGCTCGGCATCCTCCAGACGGCGCCGCTGTCCGCGGTCAGTTCCTACGAACTGATCTCGGTGCCGATGTTCATCCTGATGGCCGAGTTCGTCATCGTCTCGGGCATCGCCGACGGCCTCTTCCTCGCCGCCGCGGCCTGGGTCGGGCGCCTGCCGGGCGGCCTCGCCATGGCGACCGCGCTCGCGGGCGCCGGCTTCGGCGCCATCTCCGGCTCCAGCACCGCGTCGGCGGCGACGCTGTCGGCGACCTCGATCCCGGCGATGCTGAAGCAGGGCTACGAACCGAGGCTCGCCTGCGGCGTGGTCGCGATCTCGGGCACGCTGGCGATGCTGATCCCGCCCAGCGTGGCGCTCATCATCTACGGCCTGATCGCCGACGTCAGCATCGGCCATCTCCTGATCGGCGGCGTGCTGCCGGGTGCGCTGGTGACGGTCACCATCATGCTGACCATTCTGGCGCTGGTCTGGCAGGACCCGGCACGGGCGCCGCGCGGTCCGGCCCACTCCCTGCGCCGGAAGCTGGCCGCGCTCCGCGTCGTCGGCCCGATGCTGGTGCTGCTGATGGCGGTGACCGGGGTCATCTACACCGGCGTGGCGACGCCGACCGAGGCGGCCGGGATCGGCGCCTTCGGCGCCTTCGTGCTGGCGCTCCGCTCCGGCCGCCTCGACCTCCGGGCCCTCCTGCACGCCCTGAAGCGGGCCGCCCACGCGACCTGCATGATCCTGATGATCATCCTGGGCGCCCACGTCTTCGGCTACTACTTCACCTTCACCCAGACGACGCAGGAACTGGTGCGCTGGGTCGGCGAACTCGGCCTCTCGCCCTACCTGGTGATGGCGCTGCTCATCGTCGGCTACCTCGTCCTCGGCTGCCTCATGGACCAGATCGCGATCCTGATCCTGACGGTGCCGGTGGTGCTGCCGCTCGTCGTCAGCCTCGGGTTCGACCCCGTCTGGTTCGGCGTGCTGGTGATCGTGACCGCCGAGGTCGGGATGGTGACGCCGCCCGTCGGCCTCAACGTCTTCGTCGTCGCCCGCTATGCCCGCCGGCCGCTCGGCGAGATCTTCGCCGGCGTCTGGCCGCACGTCTTCGCCCACCTCGTCGTCATCGCCCTGCTCGTCGCCTTTCCGCAGATCGTGCTGTGGCTGCCCTCGCACATGCCATGACCACGCACCGCCGCAGCCTGCCGGGCCCGCTCGCGGGCGTCCGCGTCCTCGACCTGACGACGGTCCTGGCCGGGCCCTTCGCCACCCACCTGCTCGCCGACCAGGGCGCGGACGTGGTCAAGATCGAGGCGCCGGGCGGCGACATCACCCGCACCGTCGGGCGCTCGCACGAGCCGGGCATGGCGTCCATCTTCCAGCACATCAACAAGAACAAGCGCAGCCTCGTCCTCGACCTGAAGCGGCCGGAGGGACGGACGGCGCTCCTGCGGCTGGCTGCCGACGCGGACGCCTTCGTCTTCAACATGCGCGCCGACGCGATGGACCGGCTCGGCCTCGGCCTCGCCGCCGTCCGCGCCGTCAACCCCCGCATCGTCTATTGCGGCTTCGCCGGGTACGGGCGGGATGGCGCCTATGCCGGCCGCCCCGCCTATGACGACCTCATTCAGGGCCTGACCGGAATCCCCGATCTTGCGGCCCGCGCCGGCGGCGGCGAGCCGCGCTACGCGCCGATGTCGATGGCCGACCGGATCGTCGGCCTCTACGGCGCCAACGCGCTGCTGATGGCCCTCTTCCGCCAGGCCCGCACCGGCGAGGGTGCGGCGGTCGAGGTGCCGATGTTCGAGGCGATGGCCCACTTCGTCCTGGTCGAGCACATGTTTTACCGCAGCTTCGAGCCGCCGCTCGGCCCGGCCGCCAATCCGCGCGGACTCGACCCGAATCGCAAGCCGCTGCCCACCCGCGACGGCCATGTCTGCCTGCTGCCCTACAGCGACCGGCAGTGGCAGACGCTGTTCGGCCTGCTCGGCCGCGCCGACATGCAGGCCGATCCGCGCTTCGCCACCTTCACCGGCCGCCTCGAACACGTCCGCGAACTCTACGCGTTCCTCGCCGCCGCGATGCGCGAGGAGACCACCGCCCACTGGCTTGCCCGCTTCGCCGAGGCGGACATCCCGGCGGCGCCGATGAACAGCCTCGAGGAACTGCTCGACGACCCGCACCTCCGCAGCGTCGATTTCTGGCAGCCGCTCACCAAGGCGGGCGGAACCCGCTTCATCCACATGGATTCGCCGCTCGGCTGGAACGAGTGGCCGCGGGGCACGCTGGCGCTGGAGCCCGCTCCCCTGCTCGGCCAGCACAGCGCCGAGATCCTGGCCGAGGCCGGCTTCACCCCGGCCGAGGTCGCGGCGATGGCCTGCGACGGCGTCACCCTGGTGCCGGCATGACCCGGCCGCTCTGCCGTGTCGCCGAAGACGACGGCGTCCTGACGCTCACCCTCGACCGGCCCGAGAAGCGCAACGCCCTCGACGCGCCGCTCCTCGCCGAGCTGATCCAGGCCCTGGAGGCCGCGGCGCCGCCTCGGGTCCTCGTCCTGACCGGGGCCGGCGACGCCTTCTGCGCCGGTGCCGACCTCGGGCCGCTGAAGGGCATCGCCGACCCCGAGGAGCGGCGGCGGGCCTTCGCCCCCCACGCGGTCCGGCTGTCGGAAATGATCGGGCGGGTGATGATGCTGCTGGCGGCCCCCGGCCGGATCAGCATCGCCGCCGTCAACGGCCCGGCGGTCGGTGGCGGCTGGATCCTGGCCATGGGGTGCGACTTCCGCATCGCCGCCGACGGCGCGCGCTTCTGGTTTCCCGAGATCGAACTCGGGCGCGCCATCGGCGAGGCCTCGAACGACCTGCTGACCGCCTATGCAGGGCCGGCGCTGGCGCGCGAGATCGTCATGCTGGCGCGCCGCTACGACGCCGCCGAACTGCTGGCGCTGCGGCTGCTCAACCGGGTGGTGCCGCGCCCGGAACTGCTCCCGGCCGCCGCGGCGATGGCGGCCCGCCTCGCGGCGACGGACCCCGCGGCGCTGGCGACGGTCAAGGCGCGGATCGCCGCGCCGATGCTGGCGGCCGCCCTCGCCAAGCCCTGGGGCCGCTGACACTCGGCGGCCGCCCGGCCTCCGCTCCTCGACCGCGGCGATCTCCTTCCTGCCGGTGCCGGCCGGGAATTGACGCGGGTCAATGCCGGCCCGCGCCGGACGCGATATCCGGTTGCCATCATGCCCGACACCCTGCTGTCCGCCCCCGAGCGCCCCGCCGAGATCCTCGCCCGCCACGCGGCGCGCCCGACGCCGCGCTACACCAGCTATCCGACGGCGCCGCACTTCCAGGGCGACTTCCCGGAGACGACCTATCGCGCCTGGCTCGCGGCGACCGACCCGGCCCGGCCGATCTCGCTCTACCTGCACGTCCCCTACTGCGCGCGGATGTGCTGGTACTGCGGCTGCAACATGAAGCTGGCCGCGCGCTACGAGCCGGTCGCCGCCTATGTCGAGACCCTGCTGCGGGAGGTCGACCTGGTGGCCGACGCCCTGCCGGATCGGCTGCCGGTCGGCCACCTTCACTGGGGCGGCGGCACGCCGACGGCGCTGGCGCCGGCCGACCTCGCGCGGGTGATGCGGCGCCTGGGCGAGCGGTTCGCGATCGCCGACGGCGCCGAACTGGCGATCGAGAGCGACCCGCGCACCCTGACGGACGAGATGATCGAGACGATCGGCCGGCTCGGCTTCACCCGCGCCAGCTTCGGGGTGCAGGAATTCGACCCCGCGGTGCAGGCGGCGATCAACCGCGTCCAGCCGCCGGAGATGGTGGCACGGGCCGTCGCCGGACTGCGCGCGGCCGGCGTCGCCGGGATCAACTTCGACCTCATCTACGGGCTGCCGCACCAGACGACCCGGATGCTGGAGCAGACGATCGCGATCTCGGCCGAACTCGGCGCCGACCGCATCGCCCTCTTCGGCTACGCCCACGTCCCCTGGATGGCGCCCAACCAGCGCATGATCCCGACCGACGCCCTGCCCGGCCCGGCCGAGCGCGCCGAGCAGGCCGCTGCCGCTGCCGCCGCGCTCGAACGGGCCGGCTTTGTCGCGATCGGCATCGACCACTACGCCCGCCCGGGCGACCCGCTGGCCGCCGCCGCCCGCAGCGGCCGGCTGCGCCGCAACTTCCAGGGCTACACGACCGACGATGCCGAGACCCTGATCGGCCTCGGTGCCACCGCCATCGGCCGCACCGTCTCCGGCTATGTCCAGAACATCTCCGAGACCGGGGCCTGGAGCCGGGCCGTGGCCGCCGGGCACCTCCCGGTCGCGCGCGGCCGCGCGTTCGCCGGCGACGACCGGCTGCGCGGCCACGTCATCGAGCGGCTGATGTGCGACGGGCGGGTCGACTGCGTCGAGGCTGGCCGCCGCTTCGGGGCGCCCGACGACTGGGCGGACGAATCCCTGGCGGCGCTGCGACCGCTCGCCGCCGAGGGCGCGGTCGCGATCCATGGCAGCCACGTCGCCCTGTCCCCCTGGGCACGACCGCTCGCCCGGGTCGCGGCCGCGGCCTTCGACCGCTACCTCCCCGACGGCCGCGGACGGCACGCCGCCAGCGTGTGAGCCGGCATCAGCCGACCCTCGGGTAGTCGAGGCCGCGCGCCAGCCAGCAGCCGACGGTCACGCCGGCGACCCGGCCGTCGCCGCCGCGGCGGAAGGCGAGGGTCCAGTCGCCGGGCGGCGTGTGGTCGAGGGCGCGCGGGCAGGGCAGCGCCCAGACGTCGCCGCCGACCGGCTCCAGCAGTTCCATCCGGCCCTGGCCGAGGAAGCCCGAGAAACCGCCATAGAGCGTGCCGCCGGCATCGACGACGGTCAGTTCGGCGCCGAGCTCGGCCGAGCGGTAGCGGCCGGCGACGTCGGTCGCGGCCGGACCGGCGATCGGCACCAGCCGCGCCGTCTGGTTCTCCTGCGGCCGGTGCATCCGAAGGCCGTCCCCGCCGGCGGCGAGGCGGGTCCGGCCGTTGCCGGCGGTCCCGTCCGGGCGCAGGTCGAGCCGCTCGGCGGAATGGCCGAAGCGCAGGCGAACCTGTCCCGGGGCAGCGCTGTCGATGCGGGCGGACAGCCCGGTCTCGGGATCGAGATAGGCGCCGAGCCAGGCCGGCGCCGGCAGGGCCGGATCGGGCTTCGGCCGCGCTTCGCCGAGGACCGCCGCGACCAGGTCGAGCGCTGCCGCCGCGGCGTCGGACAGGTGGTTGAACAGCACCACCACCGACAGCCGCTCGGCCGCCAGATGGATGCGGTGGCTGCGCCAGCCGCGGAGCGCGCCGCCATGGCCGGTCGCCGCCCGCCCGAACTCGACCGAGCGGCCGAGCCCGAAGCCGTAGGCGGCCGGCGTCCCGTCGGCGAAGGCGACCGGCGCCGACAGGCGGGCGTAGATCGCGCCCGGATCGTCGCGCGTCGCGTCGATGTGGCGCTCCCAGGCGATCATGTCGTCGAGGGTGGCGCCGAGCCCGGCGTCGCCCGTCCACAGGATGCGGTTCTCCGCGGCGCGGAAGCCGGTCGCCTGGGTGCCCTCGTAGCCCTCGCCGCCGTCGGGCAGCGCGCGGGTATCGGCCGCCAGCACGGCGCCCGCCATGCCGGTCGGCGCCAGCACCCGCTCGCGCAGGATCTCGGCGAAGGATCGCCCGGTGCGCGCCTCCAGGATCTCCGACAGCAGCCGGAAGTTCTGGTTGCAGTAGGAGTAGCGGGTGCCCGGCCGGAACTGCAGCGACCGCGTGCCGGCGATCACCCGCGCCGCCTCGAGATCGCCGAAGGGCGATTCGGTCGGCGCGCCATGCAGCATCGCCACCGCCCAGTAGTCGCGCAGCCCCGACTGGTTGTGGCAGAGCCGCAGCAGCCCCGGCGCCGGCCCGTCGAGATCGGGCAGCCGCGCCCGGACGTCGGCGTCGAGCTCGGTCGGATCGGGGACGCTCTCCAGCACCGCGGCACAGGTGAACTGCTTGGTGATCGAGCACATCCGGAAGAGGCTCGACGGGGTGAAGGGGATGCGGCGCTCCGCATTGGCCCAGCCCCAGGCGTGGCGCACCAGGACCTCGCCGGCGCGGACGACGGCCACGGCGCCGCCGGGGCCGGGATGGTTGCGGGGGAGGGCTTGCAGCGCCCGGTCGAGCCGGTTGGAGAGGGAATCCGTCATGGCCGCAAGCCTCGCCCGAGCCCGGTCAGGCGGTCAACGCCTCCTCCAGCAGGGCGAGTGCGGCGGCGGTGAAGGCGACCATGTTCCGGGCGCGATCCGCCTCGCCCGTCGCCAGCAGGCGCGTGCGCGCGACCGGCCCGTCGACGGCCAGGCAGCAATGGCCGGCGGCGTCGCCGTAGCGGTTGCCCTTCGGCCCGGTCGCACCGGTCTCGGCCAGCCCCCAGTCGGCGCCGAGCCGGGTGCGGACGGTGCGGGCGAGGAGTTGCGACATGGCGATCGTGGCCGAGCGGATGCCGCCCAGTCGGTCCGCGCCGACGCCGAGCAGCCCCTCCCGCGCGGCCGCGGTGTAGACGATGCCGCCGCCGAGGAAATAGGCCGACGCGCCCGGCACCGACAGCAGCGCCGCCGAGACGAGCCCGCCCGTCGAGGATTCCGAGACGGCGAGCGTCTGGCGCCGCGCGATCAGCAGCCGAGCGACGCGCTCGGCGGCTTCGGTGTCGATGGTGATGTCCGGCATGGGAAACCTCCGCCAGGCGAGCCTAGCAGAGATCGTCCGGGAGCGGGGGCGGCGGGCTCAGCGCGGCGGGCGCCCGGCCTCGCGCATCGCGAAGCGCTTCAGCCCCTCGGCGGCAGCCAGATAGGCGACGACGATGCCGGCGACGGCGGCGAGGATAGCCGGCGGCAGCGGCACGAAGCCGAACGGGGCGCCCAGCGGCGAGAGGGCGACGAGGAGCGCCGCCGCCAGTGCGCCCAGCGAGGTCGCGACCAGGACCGGGTGTGGCCGGCTGCGCCAGCCGGGCATCGCCGTCCGGATCAGGAAGATCACCAGGATCTGGGTGGCCATGCTCTCGACGAACCAGGCGGTCCGGAAGGTTTCGGGCGAGGCGTCGAAGAGCCCGAGCAGCAGGGCGAAGGTGGCGAGGTCGAAGACCGACGAGAGCGGTCCCATCACGGTCGAGAAATGCAGCACGTCGCGCATGTTCCAGGCGTGCGGCCGGGCGAGATCGTCGGCCTCGGCCCGGTCGAACGGGATGCCGATCTCGCCCAGGTCGTAGAGCAGGTTGTTGAGCAGCACCTGGACGGGGGTCAGCGGCAGGAACGGCAGGAAGATCGAGGCGACCGCGACCGAGATCATGTTGCCGAAGTTGGAAGAGGTCCCCATGCGCACGTACTTGGCGATGTTGGCGTAGGTGCGCCGCCCCTCCTCGACGCCGGCGGCGACCACCGCGAGGTCGGGGTCGAGCAGGATGATGTCGGCGGCGGCGCGCGCCACCTCGCTCGCGTCGTCGACCGAGATCCCGGCATCCGCGAGCCGGATCGCCGGGGCGTCGTTGATCCCGTCGCCGATGAAGCCGACCGTCTCCCCGGCGGCTCGGAGTGCCTCGATGACGCGCACCTTCTGCTCGGGCGACAGGCGGGCGAAGAGGTCGACCTCGGTCACCCGCGCCGCCAGCACCGGGTCCGCGAGAAGATCGATCTCCGCCCCGGTGAGCAGGCCGCGCGCCGGGATGCCCAGCGTCCGCACGAGGTGCAGCACCGCGGGCCCGGCATCGCCCGAGAGCACCTTGACCCGCACCCCCATCCCTTCCAGCCGGGCGATGGCGGTGGCGGCGCTCGGCTTCGGCGGGTCGGCGAAGATGCAGAAGCCGACGAAGACGAGGTCCCGCTCGTCCTCGGGCGCGACCGCATCGGCGCCCTCGGCGGCCGGCGCCCAGGCGACGGCGAGCTGGCGCAGCCCCTCGGCCGCCCGGGCGTCGTGTTCCGCCAGCAGCCGGGCGCGGCCGTCGGCGTCGAGGTCGACGGTCTCGCCGGTGGCCGTTTCCAGGCGCGCGCAGCAGGCGAGGATGGTTTCCGCCGCCCCCTTGGCGACCAGGATTCGGGCCCCCGCCCGCTCCGCCAGCACCGACGCCCGCCGCCGCTCGTAGTCGAACGGGAGTTCGGCGATCCGCCGCCAGCCGTCGGCCGCCGGGTCGGCGCGACCCTCCAGGATGGCGCGATCGAGCGGCGTCGGCAGGCCGGCCGCGAAGGCCGCGTTCACCGCCGCCAGATCGAGCGTCCGGGCGGACGGCGCGCCGCCGGCCGCCGCCGTCGTCAGCAGGCGGATCCGCGCTTCGGTCAGGGTCCCGGTCTTGTCGGTGCAGAGCACCGTCATCGCCCCGAGGTCGTGGATGGCGCCGAGCCGCTTCACGATCACCTGGCGCCGCGACATCCGCATGGCGCCGCGCGACAGGGTGACGGTCGTCACCATCGGCAGCAGTTCCGGCGTCAGCCCGACCGCCAGGGCCACCGCAAAGAGGAAGGATTCGAGGAAGGGACGCTGGCTCGCCAGGTGGGTCAGGAGGACGAAGAGGACGAGAAAGACCGTCAGCCGCAGGATCAGCAGGCCCAGTCCGCGCAGCCCGCGGGTGAAGGCGGTCGGGGTCTCCTCGCCGTCGAGTGCGGCCTCGATGCCGCCGAGGCGTGTGTGCGCTCCGGTCGCCACCACCAGCATCTCGATCTCGCCGGCGGTGACGGTGGTGCCGCCGAACAGGGCGTCGTGGGCATCGGCCAGCTCGGCGGCGCCGCTCGGCCCCGGCCGCTTCTCGACGGGATAGGGCTCGCCCGTCAGCAGCGCCTGGTCGACCCGCGCCGCGGTCGCCGCGAGCACGACGCCGTCGGCCGGCACGAGGTCGCCGGCGCCGAGCCGGACGACGTCGCCCGGCACGATCTCGGCGGCGTCGATCTCGACGAGCCTGCCGTCGCGGCGGACCGAGGCGCGCAGCGCGACCGAGCGCCGCAGCGCCTCGGCCGCATCCTGGGCCCGGCGCTCCTGGAGGATGTCGAGCACCGTCGACCCGGCGACGATGGCGACGATGATGGCCGTGCTCGCCCAGTCGCCGAGGAAGCCGGCGAGCAGCGCGGCCACGACCAGGATCGCGACCAGCGGTTCGGCCAGCCGGTGCGCGAGCCGCGCGGCGATCGAGCGCCGCGCCGGATGCCTGGGCGCGTTGCCGCCGGACACGGCGCGACGCCGGGCCGCCTCGGCCGCCGCCAGCCCGGACGGGCTGGCATCGAGTTCGGCGAGGAGGCGGTCGCGGGGGCGGCGCCAGAACGGCGCCGCGTCGCCGGCGTCCGCCAGCCTCAGATCCGCTCCCAGAGGCCGGTCTCCTCGTCGAGCCGGGCCTGCTCGAGGCCGCGGAAGTCGCCGCGCGAGACGATGCCGACGACGCGGGAGCCGTCGACGATCGGCAGATGGCGGAAGCCGCCGTCCTGCATCAGCCGCAGTGCCTCGATGGCGCTGCGCTGCGGCGGGATGGAGCAGGGCTGCGGCGTCATCACGTCGGCCAGCCGCGTGTCCGCCGGCGAACGCCCCTCCGCCAGGACCCGGCACACGGCGTCGCGGCCGGTGAAGATGCCGAGCAGCCGCCCGGCGGCGTCGACCACCAGGACGGCGCCGACGCGGCGCTCGCGCATGCGCTGGCAGGCGGTGGCGACGCTGGTCTGCTGGCGCAGCACCAACGGATTCTGGTCGCGTACCATGTCGCTCATCTGACGCATCGTCATCGCACCGGCCTCGCGAAGCGGGTTTCGAGACTGGATCGCGCATCGGCCGACCGGCCGCCTTGACCCACGTCAACCGACCCGGCCGGTGTCGGCCGGGGCCGATGCGGTTGACGTGGGTCATATGCGCCGCGCCGGGGCGGATGCAGACTTTCGCCGTCCGATGACCGATCGAGAAGGGCCAGTGCCATGCAGGTGAAGGATGTGATGACGCCGCGGGTGGTCAGCGTCGAGCCGACGGCGACGATCGAGACCGCCGCCCGCCTCATGCTCGCGCGCCACATCAGCGGCATCCCGGTCGTCACCGGCGACGGCACGCTGGTCGGCATGGTGACCGAGGGCGACTTCCTGCGGCGGGCCGAGATCGGCACCGAGGGGAAGCGCTCCGGCTGGCTCGCCTTCCTCGCCGGTTCGGGCCGCATGGCGGCCGACTATGTCCACACCCACAGCCGGCGGGTCGAGGAGGTGATGACCAGGGGCGCCGTCACCGCCGCCCCGGGCGACAGCCTGGAGTCGGCCGTGGAGACGATGGTGCGGCGGCGCGTGAAGCGGCTGCCCGTCGTCGAGGACGGCCGGCTGGTCGGCATCGTCGCCCGCTCCGACATCCTGCGCGCCTTCGCCCGCCGGTCGCCGGTCCACCGCGGCGCCCACGCCAGCGACGAACAGATCCGCGCGGCCGTGACGGCAGAGCTGGAGAAGCATTCCTGGGCGCGCAACGGCTTGATCCGCGTCGAGGTCGAGGAAGGCGCGGTCGAACTCAACGGCACCATCCTCGACGAGCGCCAGCGGGCGGCCGCCCGGGTCGCGGCCGAGAACGTGCCGGGGGTCCGTTCGGTCGCCGACAAGCTGGTGTGGATCGAGCCGATGTCCGGCATGGTGGTGCTGCCGCCCGACGAGGCGGACGCCGGCGGCCGCAAGGGCTAGCCGCGCGATGGCCGCCGACGATCCCGCGCAGCGCCAGCGCAACATCGTCTCCTGGTACCTGCTGGCGGCGCTCGCCGGCGTCCTGCTGATGCAATGGCTGTGGTCGGGCTACGCCCAGGTCGAGGCGATCCCATTCAGCCGCTTCGAGCAGCTGGTCGCCGAGGGCCGCGTCGCCTCGGTCGAGATCGGCGACGAGGCGATCCGCGGGCGGCTCAAGGAGCCGCTGCCGAGCGGCCGCTCCGCCTTCGTCACCGTGCGGGTCGATCCCGCGCTCGCCGACCGGCTGACGGCCCAGGGCGTCGTCGTCGCCGGCCTGCCCGAGGGCGGGTTCCTGCAGACGCTGCTGTCCTGGATCGTGCCGGCGCTCGCCTTCTACTTCGTCTGGATCTTCGCCTTCCGGCGGATCGCCGAGAAGCAGGGGTTCGGCGGCCTGATGTCGGTCGGCAAGTCGCACGCCAAGGTCTATGTCGAGAAGGACACCAAGGTCACCTTCGCCGACGTCGCCGGCGTCGACGAGGCGAAGTTCGAGCTCCGCGAGATCGTCAGCTTCCTCAAGGACCCGGCGGCGTTCGGGCGCCTCGGTGCGCGGGCGCCCAAGGGCACCCTGCTGGTCGGTCCGCCCGGCACCGGCAAGACCCTCCTCGCGCGCGCCGTCGCCGGCGAGGCCGGCGTCCCCTTCTTCTCGATCTCCGGCTCGGAATTCGTCGAGATGTTCGTCGGCGTTGGTGCCGCCCGCGTCCGCGACCTCTTCGAGCAGGCGCGCAAGGCGGCCCCCTGCATCATCTTCATCGACGAACTGGACGCGCTCGGCCGCAGCCGGTCGGCCGCCGGCGGGTTCGGCGGCCACGACGAGAAGGAACAGACCCTGAACCAGCTCTTGGCCGAGCTCGACGGCTTCGACCCCAGCGTCGGCGTCATCCTGCTCGCTGCCACCAACCGGCCGGAAATCCTCGACCAGGCGCTGCTGCGCGCCGGCCGCTTCGACCGCCAGGTGCTGGTCGACCGGCCGTCGCTCAAGGGCCGGCGCGACATCCTCGACGTCCATGTCCGCCGCATCCGGCTGGCGGCCGACGTCGATCTCGACCAGGTGGCGGCGCTGACCACCGGCTTCACCGGTGCCGACCTCGCCAACCTCGTCAACGAGGCGGCGATCGCCGCCACCCGGCGCGACGCGGCGGCCGTCCACCTCCAGGATTTCACGGTCGCGATCGAGCGCATCGTCGCCGGCATCGAGAAGAAGAGCCGCATCCTCTCCCCGGCCGAGCGCCGCCGCGTCGCCTACCACGAGATGGGCCATGCCCTGGTCGCCGCGACCCTGCCCGGCGTCGACGCGGTGCAGAAGGTCTCGATCGTGCCGCGCGGCGTCGGCGCCCTCGGCTACACCATGCAGCGGCCGACCGAGGACCGCTTCCTGCTGGCCGCCAGCGAACTCGAGAACCGGATCGCGGTCCTCATGGGCGGCCGCGTCGCCGAGCGGCTGATCTATCGCGGCGACCCCTCGACCGGCGCCGCCGACGACCTGCAGCGCGCGACCGAGATCGCGACCGAGATGGTGACCCGCTACGGCATGGACCCGACCGTCGGCCAGCGCACCTATGCGCGGCGCGCCAACCCGTTCCTGACCGGCACGGCCGAGGCGGGGTTCGAGGCGGCGGAGGCGACGGCGCGCGAGATCGACCTCGCGGTCCGCGACCTCGTCGAGGCCGCCGACCAGCGCGCCCGCGACATCCTGGAGCGGCGGCGGGCGGACCTCGACGCCGGCGTCGCGCTGCTGCTCCAGCGCGAGACGCTGAACGCCGACGAGTTCCCGGCGCTCCGGCGGCCGGAACCGGCCGCCGCCCGCTGAGGACGCCGCCCATGCGCGCGATGCTGCTCGACCTGCCCGGGGCGCCGCTCCGCCTGGCGACCCTGCCCGACCCGATCCCGGGGCCGGGCGAGCTGCGGATCCGGGTCGCGGCCTGCGGGGTCTGCCGCACCGACCTCCACGTCGTCGACGGCGAGCTGCCGCCGGGACCGCTGCCGATCGTCCCCGGCCACGAGATCGTCGGCCGGGTCGACGCGATCGGGGCGGGCGTGGCGGGGTTCGCGATCGGCCAGCGGGTCGGAGTCGGCTGGCTCGGCCGCGCCTGCGGGCGCTGTCCCTACTGCCTGGAGGGCCGCGAGAACCTGTGCGACGCCCCCCTCTTCACCGGCTACACGCGCCATGGCGGCTATGCCACCCACGCCGTCGCGGATGCCCGCTTCACCTTCCCCCTGGGCGAGACCGGCGACGATCTCGCGACCGCGCCGCTGCTCTGCGCCGGGCTGATCGGCTGGCGGTCGCTGCAGATGGCGGGCGACGGCCGGCGCCTCGGCCTCTACGGCTTCGGCGCCGCCGGCCATATCGTGCTCCAGGTCGCGCGCTGGCAGGGCCGCGAGGTCTTCGTCTTCACCCGTCCGGGCGACGACGAGGGGCAGGCCTTCGCGCGGCGCCTGGGCGCCGCCTGGGCCGGGCCGTCCGACCGGCCGGCCCCCGAGCCGCTCGACGCCGCCATCCTCTACGCGCCGGTCGGCGCCCTGGTGCCGGCCGCGCTCCGCGCCGTCCGCAAGGGCGGGCGGGTGGTGTGCGCCGGCATCCACATGAGCGACATCCCCGCCTTCCCCTATCGCTGGCTGTGGGAGGAGCGGGAGATCCGTTCCGTCGCCAACCTGACCCGGGCCGACGCGACGGGCTTCCTGGCGGTCGTGCCCAAGGCCCGGATCAAGACCCGGGTCACCGCCTACCCCCTGGCCGAGGCCAACACCGCCCTCGCCGACCTGCGCGCCGGGCGGCTCCAGGGAGCGGCCGTCCTGCAACCGTGAGCGGGCAGCCGTGAGCGGGCAGCCGTGACGAAGCCGCCTCAGGTCTGCAGGAC
>NZ_JAYSFE010000100.1:0-17814 GCF_041913585.1 Allostella sp. | reverse complement strand
CAGGGCGGCGTGCTGGTCAAGATGAAGAAGCCACAGCAGGAGCGGCGCGTCGACCTGCCGACGATCGGCGAAGCCACCGTCGCCGCCGCCGCACGGGCGGGGCTCGCCGGAATCGCGGTCGAGGCGGGCGGCGCCCTCGTCGTCGACCGGGCCGCGGTCGCCGCGGCGGCCGACGCGGCGGGGCTGTTCGTGATCGGCGTGCCGCCGCTGACCCAGCCGCCGCCGCCGTGAGCCCGGCACCGCTCGTCGTCCTGGTCGCGGCCGAACCCTCCGGCGACGTGCTCGGCGGTCGGCTGATGGCCGCCCTGTCGCGGCGGCTCGGCGGCCGGGTGCGCTTCGCCGGGATCGGCGGCGAGCGCATGGCCGCGGCCGGCATGGAGAGCCGGGTCCCGCTGTCCGAACTCTCCCTCTTCGGTGTCTTCGAGGTGTTGCCGCAGGCGCTGCGGATCCTGCGCCTGGTGCGCGAGACCGCCGACGCGATCGTCGCTGCCGGACCTGCCGTGGTCGTCACCATCGACTCTTCCGGCTTCAACTTCCGCCTCGCCCGGCAACTGCGCCGGCGCGGCTATCGCGGCCCGCTCGTCCACTATGTCGCTCCCCAGCTCTGGGCCTGGTGGCGGCCGGCCAAGGCGGAGTCGCTGCGTCGCTGGTACGACCGCGTGCTGGCGCTCTTTCCGTTCGAGCCCGACTTCTTCGCCGGCCACGGCATCCAGTGCCGCTTCGTCGGCCATCCCGCCGTCGAGGAAGGGTTCGGGCGGTCGGCCGACCCGGCGTTCCGTGCCCGCCACGGCATTCCCGAGGCAGCGCCGCTCCTGACGGTGCTGCCCGGCAGCCGCGGCTCCGAGATCAAGCGGCTCCTCCCCGTCTTCGGCGAAGCGGTGGGCCGGCTGGCCGCGGACGTGCCCGGCCTCCGCGTCGTGCTGCCGACCGTGCCGACGGTCGCCGACCGGGTGGAGGCGGCGGTCGGCGGCTGGCCGGTGCCGGTCGCGGTCCTGCGCGACCCGGCGGAGAAGCCGGCCGCCTTCGCCGACAGCCAGGCCGCGCTGGCGGCTTCCGGGACGGTCACGCTCGAACTGGCGCTGGCGGGCACGCCCTTCGTCGTCGCCTACCGCCTCAATGCGCTGACCGCCTGGCTGGTGCGGCGCAAGGCGACGGTGCGCTTCGCGACGATCGTCAATCTGCTGATGGACCGGGCGGTCGTGCCCGAACGCCTTCAGGAGGCCTGCAATGCCGACGCGTTGGCCGAGGCCGTCCGGCCGCTGCTGACCGACGCCGCGGCGCGCGACGCCCAGCGCCGCGACCTCGCGGCGGCGGTCGGGCGGCTCGGCCTCGACGGCCGCCCGCCGAGCGAACGCGCGGCCGACGAGGTGCTGGCGCTCATCGCCGCCCGCCGGGACTGATCCGGCCGGCCCGCTGGTCGCTCGGACGCACGTCCGGAACCCGCGTATAGGCGAGGAGGCCGAGCATCAGGACGATGGCGAGGTAGGCGAATACGGAGCGGTACGCCGCCTCGGGATAGGCGCCGTCGATCGCAGGAAAGGCACCGACCACGACGCCCGAAACGGTCTGTCCCAGCGCCACCCCCAGCATCGTCGACATGTTGAGGAGGGCTAGGCCGCGCCCGGCCATCCGGTCCGGCATCAGGCCGCGGCTGTGGGTCTGCAGGATGATGGTGATCGAGCCGGCATAGGCGAGCGCCATGAAGAGCAGCGTTGCGAGCCAGAGCGGCGGGCCGGGAATCGCCGCCAGACAGGCCAGGACGCCGACGGTGACGGCGCCACCGCCGAGCACCAGGCCTTTGCGGGTGTCGAGGATGCGGTCGAGCGGGCCGTAGGAGAGGTTGCCGCAGATCGAGGCGACGCTCATCGCCAGCAGGATCCGGCCACGGCCGACGGCGTCGAGACCGTGGATGTCGGCGAGGTAGGGGCCGCCCCACAGCCCGAGGATGGTGAGCACGGCCGAGAGCGTGCAGAGCTGGATCGCGAAGAAGTACCGGATGGACGGGATCTGCCAGACCCGCGGGAGCTCGCGCAGGATGCCCCACAGCGACTGGGTGGCCCCGCCCTCGGGCCGCCAGCCGGGCGGACCGTCGCGGACGAAGAGAAGGAGCGGCAGCACCAGCGCCGCGGTCACCGCGGCCGCGCCGACGAACGCCGCGCGCCAGCCGAAGGCTTCGACGGCGAGCGCGAGCGGCCAGGTCGCGAGAATGATACCGCCGGCGCCGATCGCCACCATGACGCTGATCGCCGAGGCCAGCCGGTCCGGCGGGAACCAGCGCGCGAAGATCATGATCGAGCCCATCAGCACGCCGGACGAGCCGATGCCGAGCAGGATGCGCCCGAGCGCCAGCCCGGCGAGGCTGGTGCTGGCGGCGAAGACGAGCGCCCCCGCGACCGCCACCAGCAGGAGCCCGACATTCGTCCGGCGCGGCCCGTAGCGGTCGAGGAGGACCCCGACCGGGATCTGCGCCAGCGCGAAGGCGAAGAAGAAGGCCCCCGTCAGCGTCCCCATGGCGTCCGAGGACAGGCCCAGCTCGCGCATCAGGTCGGGCGCGATGACGGCGTTGGTCGCGCGGTAGAACTGGCTCGCGACGTAGACGAGGCCGAGCGCCGGTATGAGGACCAGGGCGCCCGGCGCGGCCGCCACTTCAGGCGGCCGCGGCGACGACGATGGCAGCGATGCGGTCGACCGTCGCCGCGTCGAGTTCGGAATGCATCGGCAGCGACAGGTTGAGGCGACCCAGCCGCTCCGTCACCGGCAGCGAGCCCGGCCCCTCCGACGAGGCCCGGAAGGCGGCATGCAGGTGCAGCGCCTGCTCGTAGTAGGAGCGGCTCGGAATGCGCTCGGCGGCGAGGGCGGCGCGGATCGCGTCGCGCTTCTCCGAGAGGATGGTGTAGAGGGCCCAGGCCGAGCTGTGGCCGGCGGGGCGGTGCGGCACCATGACTGCACGGGCGAGGGTCTGGTCGTAGCGCCGGGCGGCGGCCTCGCGCCGCGCCAGGTCGTCGGGAAACGCCGCCAGCTTCACCAGCAGGATCGCCGCCTGCAGCGTGTCGAGACGGCCGGTCATGCCGACCGAAAGGCACTCCCCATGGGCGTCGAGGCCGTGGACGCGCAGGCGGCGGTAGGTCGCGGCCCGCTCGGAATCCTCGGTGAAGAGCGCGCCGCCGTCGCCGGCGCCGCCGAGCGGCTTGGCCGGGAAGAAGCTCGTCATGGTGGCGGGGGCGAGCCGGCCGACGCGACGGTTGCCGACCGTGGCCCCGAAGCTCTGGGCGGCGTCGGACAGAAGGAAGAGACCCGATGCCTCCGCCACCGCACCCAGCCCCGCGTAGTCGGCCGGCAGGCCGAAGATGTCGACCGGCATGACCGCGCGCGGCGTCCAGGTCCCGGCCCGGCGGACGCCGGCGATCCGGCGCTCGAGGTCGGCCGGGTCCATGGTGAAGGTACGCTCGTCGACATCGACGAAGATCGGCGCGGCGCCGACCGCCAGGACCGCCTCGGCGGTGGAGACGAAGGTGAAGGCGGGGACGAAGACGGCATCGCCCGGACCGATCCCTTCCGCCATCAGGGCGAGCAGGATGGCGTCGTGGCCGCTGCCGGTCGTGACGACATGGCCGCCGCCGACATAGGCCGCGAGGGCGTCCTCCAGTTCGCGCACCTCGGGGCCGAGGATGAACTGGCCGTGATCGAGGACGCGGCGGATGCGTTCGTCGAGCTGCGGCCGCAGCCGCCGGATCTGGCCCGGGATGTCGACGAAGGGGACGGGAGCGGGGGCGGGCGTCGTGTCAGGCATGGCTCTTCTCGATCGGGACGGCGGCGCCGTCGCTGCGGATGGACCGGATGACGGCGAGCGCCGTCGCGAGTGCGTCGCGTCCCGCGGTGCCATCGACCAGGGGTCGGCCGCCGCCGGCGATGCAGCCGAGGAAAGCGTCGATCTGGGCGCCGAGCGGGTCGGCGTCGGGCTGCGACGCCTCGATCGTGGTCGGGGCGTCCCCGGGCACGGAGGCGCGGGTGGCGGTCAGGCGGCGCGCCTGGAGGTCGATGGCGATCTCGCCCGAGGCCTGGAGGATGCGCAGGCTGCGCTCGGCCTGCGGGCTGACGCGGCTGGCGACCAGCGTGGCCGCGGTTCCGTCCTGGAAGCGCAGCTGGGCCGCAGCGACGTCCTCGGTCTCCGAGACGACGCGCCGGCCGACGGCGGCGACCGACGCCACCGGCGAACCGGCGATGGCGGCGACGAGGTCGATGTCGTGGATCATCAGGTCGAGCACGACCGAGACGTCGGCGCCGCGGCCGCGGAACGCCGTCAGCCGCCGGGCGTCGACGAAGGCCGGCCGGTCGAGCACGGCGGCGACGCCGAGCCCCGCCATGGAGAAGCGCTCGAGATGCCCGACCTGGAGGACGGTCCCGGCGGCGGCGGCGGCGGCGACCATCGCGTCCGCCTCCGCGAGGGTGACCGCGATCGGCTTCTCGACCAGGACATGGATGCCGGCGGCGATGCAGTCGCGGGCGATCGCGTAGTGGGCGGGGGTGGGCGCGCAGATGCTGACCGCGTCGACCCGGCCGACCAGGCCGGCGAACTCCGCCCGCGGCTCGGCACCGTGCTGCCGGGCGACCGCCTGGGCACGCTCCGGGCTCGGGTCGACGACGGCGACGAGGCGGGCGGACGGGTGGCGGGCGTACTTGTCGGCATGGAAGCGGCCGATATGTCCGGCGCCGATGACGGCGCAGCGAACGGGATCAGACATCGAATCGCAGACTGGTCTAGGGGAGGTCGGTCGGCAATCTAGCGGCCGGGAGGATCGGCGGTAACCCGCCGCCCGGTCAAAGATTGTGTCGGTCGGTGACCGCGGCCCGTGACCGCGGCGGCCGGGCCGTGGAGGGCGGGCCGTGGAGGGCGGGCCGCGGAGGGCGGTTCACCCGGCCGGGGCGGGACGCTACCATGTCGACGAACGGCAACTCGGGAGCCCTGCCATGAACGACGTCTCCACCCAGCCGGCCGCCGCCGCCGCGACCGGCAGCGCCAGCCCGCGCTTCCTGCACACCATGCTGCGCGTCTTCGACCTCGACGCCTCGCTCGCCTTCTACACCGAGCATCTCGGAATGACGCTGCTGCGCAAGAAGGACTATCCGACCGGCGAGTTCACGCTCGCCTTCGTCGGCTACGGCGACGAAAGCGCCCATACGGTCCTCGAACTGACGCACAACTGGGGCCAGAAGGAGCCCTACACGATCGGCAACGCCTTCGGGCATATCGCCATCGGCGTCGCCGACATCTACGGCGTCTGCGACCGTCTCGCCAAGGCCGGAGTGAAGATCCCGCGGCCGCCGGGGCCGATGAAGCACGGCGGCAGCGTCATCGCCTTCGTCGAGGATCCCGACGGCTACAAGATCGAGCTGATCCAGAAGGGCTGAACGGTCGCCCCGCCGCCTACACGAACCAGTGGAAGGCGGCGGCGGCGGCCAGTGCCGTCAGCGCCGCCAGCAGCAGCGGCCGCCGCAGCCGGACCGGCAGCGGCGGCCGATTGTCGTTGACGGGCACGAGGATGCGCCGGCGGGCGGGAGGCTGGGAGCCTTGCGGCTTCCCGGGTACCGGAAGTCGTCGCACCACTCCGCCCCCCGTCATCGCATGGATCCCCGTCACCGTTCCGGAAACGCCCGCCGCCGTCCGCGGTTCAGCCGCGCTGCGCGATCGGCACGTAGGCGCGGCGCGGCTCGCCGACATAGAGCTGCCGCGGCCGGCCGATCTTCTGCTCCGGGTCCTCGATCATCTCCGCCCACTGGGCGATCCAGCCGACGGTGCGGGCAAGCGCGAAGAGGGCGGTGAACATGCTGACCGGGAAACCCATCGCGCGCAGGATGATTCCAGAATAGAAGTCGACGTTCGGATAGAGCTTGCGGTCGACGAAATACTTGTCTTCGAGCGCGATCTTCTCGAGTTCCATGGCCAGCGCCAGCAGCGGCTCGTCCTTGACGCCGAGGTCTTCGAGAACCTCGTAGCAGCTCTGCCGGATGACGGCCGCGCGGGGGTCGTAGTTCTTGTAGACCCGGTGGCCGAAGCCCATCAGGCGGAACGGATCGTTCTTGTCCTTGGCCCGCTCCAGGAACTCCGGAATCCGCTCTTTGGTGCCGATCTCGGCCAGCATCTTGAGCACGGCCTCGTTGGCGCCGCCGTGGGCCGGACCCCACAGCGAGGCGATGCCGGCGGCGATGCAGGCGAAGGGATTGGCGCCGCTGGAGCCGGCGAGCCGGACGGTCGACGTCGACGCGTTCTGCTCGTGGTCGGCATGCAGCACGAAGATGCGATCAAGGGCGCGCGACAGGACCGGGTTCGGCTTGTAGTCCTCGCACGGCACCGCGAAGGTCATGTAGAGGAAGTTCTCGGCATAGCTGAGATCGTTCCGCGGATACATGAAGGGCTGGCCGACCGAATACTTGTAGGCCATGGCCGCGATCGTCGGAATCTTGGCGATCAGCCGATAGGAGGCGATCAGCCGCTGATGCGGATCGTTGATGTCGAGGCTGTCGTGATAGAAGGCCGAGAGCGCGCCAACGACGCCGCACATCACGGCCATCGGGTGCGCGTCGCGGCGGAAGCCGCGGAAGAACAGGTTGATCTGCTCGTGCACCATCGTGTGGTGGGTGACGTCGTGCACGAACTTCGACTTCTGCTCCATGGTCGGCAGGTTGCCGAACAGCAGGAGGTAGCACACCTCCATGAAGTCGCTGTGTTCGGCGATCTCCTCGATCGGGTAGCCACGATAGAGCAGTTCGCCCTTGTCGCCGTCGATGTAGGTGATGCGGGATTCGCAGCTCGCCGTCGACGTGAACCCCGGATCGTAGGTGAACATGCCGGTCGCCCCGTAGAGCTTGCGGATGTCGATGACCTGCGGCCCTACGGTCCCGTCCATCATCGGCAGCTCGACGGTGCGGCCGGACGGATCGGTCAGCTTCGCGGTCTGGGTATTCTTGCGGTCGGCAGTGCTGGTCATGCAGGCGACTCCTTCGGACGGCCGGGCGGCGTGGACGTCGGGGCCGTTGTCGCGGCGGGGTGGGCCGCAGGATAGTTGGCGGGGTTCCGCCTATCAAATGGCGCGAAGCGCGGCGGTCGTCAAACCGCCTGCGCCACGTCGCCGATCCGTTCGAGCGTCTCCGTGCGCCCGAGAATCTCCATGACTTCGAAAATGCCGGGCGATACCGACGAGCCGGTCAGCGCCGCGCGCAGCGGCTGGGCGACGTTGCCGAGCTTGGCCCCCGCGCGCTCGGCGAAGGCCCGGACCGCGGACTCGACCGCCTCGGCATTCCAGCCGTCGACCGCCGCCAGCCCGGGCAGCAGCCGGCCGAGCAGCGCCCGCGCGTCGGCCGAGAGGAGCCTGGTCGCCTTCTCGTCCATCGCCAGCGGCCGCCGGCGGACATAGAAGGCCGCCAGCGCCGCCAGTTCCTTCAGCGTCCGCGCCCGCACCTTGAGGCCGGCCATGCCACGCGCCAGCCGCTCCATCCCGACCGCATCGGGCGTACCTCCGGCGGCATCGGCGACGAAGGGCAGGAGCGCCTGGAGCAGGCGCTGGTCGTCCGCCTGGCGCAGGTAGTGCCCGTTGAGGTTGTCGAGCTTGTCGAAGTCGAGCCGGGACGGCGAACGGCCGACGGCGTCGAGGTCGAACCAGGCGACCGCCTGCTCGATCGGGATGATCTCCTCGTCGCCATGGCCCCAGCCGAGCCGCAGCAGGTAGTTGCAGAGCGCCTCCGGCAGGTAGCCCATGTCGCGGTAGGCCTCGACGCCGAGCGCGCCGTGCCGCTTCGACAGCTTGGCCCCGTCCGGCCCGTGGATCAGCGGGATGTGCGCGAACTCCGGCACGTCCCAGCCCATGGCGCGGTAGATCTGGGTCTGGCGGAAGGTGTTGGTCAGGTGGTCGTCGCCGCGGATGACGTGCGTCACCGCCATGTCGTGGTCGTCGACGACGACGGACAGCATGTAGGTCGGCGTGCCGTCGCCCCGCAGCAGCACCATGTCGTCGAGCTGCTCGTTGGCGACGCGGACCTCGCCCTGCACGAGGTCATGGATCACCGTCTCGCCCTCCTGGGGCGCGCGCAGCCGGATGACCGGCTTGATGCCGGGCGGCGCCTCGGCCGGATCGCGATCGCGCCAGCGGCCGTCATAGCGGATCGGGCGCCCCTCGGCCTTGGCCCTGGCGCGCATCTCCTCCAGTTCCTCGGGCGTGGCCCAGCAGCGGTAGGCCCGGCCTTCGGCCAGCATCGCCAGCGCCACCTCGGCGTGGCGGGGGGCGCGGGCGAACTGGAAGACGATCTCCTCGTCCCAGGCGAGACCGAGCCAGCCGAGGCCGTCGATGATCGCCTCGACCGCAGCATCGGTCGACCGCTGTCGGTCGGTGTCCTCGATGCGCAGCCGGAACACGCCGCCATGGTGGCGGGCGTAGAGCCAGTTGAAGAGCGCCGTGCGGGCACCGCCGATATGCAGGTAGCCGGTCGGCGAGGGCGCGAACCGGGTTACGACCGTCATCGCTTGCGAACTTGTCTGCTGGGAAAGGGAGCGCTCGCTTACCACAGGACGGCAGCCGCTCCAATCGGCTTGGCGGAACGGATGCGCTCGAGGCTAGGATCGGCGGCGCAGGATGCCATGATCGCGAGCGGAGCGGCGACGGGGCGGGGGCGGCTCTGGGAGCGTTGGCTGGACGCCGTGCGCGCCGATGCCGACCGCTGGCCGCTGTGGCTGCCGCCGGCGATGGGCGTCGGCATCGCCGTCTATTTCGCCCTGGCGGACGAGCCCGCGACCTGGACCGGGCCGGTGACGCTGGTGCTGCTGCTGTCGGTCGCGTTCGCACTGCGGCACCACGCCGCGGCGCGCAATGCCGCGCTCGCCGTCGCCTGCATGGTGCTGGGCTTCGCCGCGGCACAGGTCTCGGCCTGGCTCGCCGAGGCGCCGCGGGTCGAGCGCCGGACGGCGGCGACCGCCGTGGAAGGGCGCATCGTCCAGACCAGCCCCAGGGAGAATGGACTGCGGCTGCTGATCGAGCCGGAGCGCATCGAGGGCTGGCAGGGGCCGCTGCCGCGCCGGCTGCGCATCACCGTGCCGGGACGCTTCGCCGCTACCGGCGCCGCCGCCGGCCGGCGCGTCGTCCTGCGCGCGGTCCTGCTGCCGCTGCCGCCACCGGCGATGCCGGGCGCCTTCGACTTTCCGCGACAGGCCTATTTCCAGGGGCTGGGCGGCCTCGGCTACGCGACGACGGCGCCCCGCATCGCGGCCGAGGACGGCGGGGGCGGGGCCGCCGACTGGCTCGCGCGGCTGCGCCAGTCCATGACCGAACGCATCCGATCGGCGATCGGCGGCGCCGCCGGAGCGGTGGCGGCGGCCCTGGTGACGGGGGAGCGCGGCGCCATTCCCGAGGCCGTGAACCAGGCCTGGCGGGACACCGGTCTCGCCCACCTGCTGTCGATCTCGGGACTGCATATCAGCCTCGTCGCCGGCATCGTCTTCCTCGGCGTGCGCACGCTCTTCGCCTGCATCCCGGCCCTGGCGCTCGGCCGGCCGATCAAGAAGTGGGCGGCGGCGATCGCCGTGGCGGCGGCCTTCTTCTACCTGCTGCTGTCCGGGGCCGAGGTGCCGACCCAGCGCTCGTTCCTGATGGCGGCGATCGTGTTCCTCGCCGTGCTCGTCGACCGCGAGGCGATCTCGCTCCGCCTCGTCGCCTGGGCAGCGGCGGCGATCCTGCTGTTCCTGCCCGAGGCGATGGTCGGCGCCAGCTTCCAGATGTCGTTCGCGGCCGTGCTCGCCCTCGTCGCCGCCTACGAGGCCGCCCGCGAGCGCATCCGCGGATGGCGGGCCGCCGCCAGCCCGGTGGGACGGTTGCTGCTCTATGTCGGCCTCGTCGCCTTCACCACCCTGATCGCGACCGCCGCGACGACCCCCTTCGCCCTCTACCACTTCAACCGCTTCGCCGCCTTCGCCATGCCGGCGAACCTGATCGCCGTGCCGCTGACCAGCTTCTGGGTCATGCCCTGGGCGGTGGTCGCCGTCGTCGCCATGCCGCTGGGGCTGGAGGCATGGCCGCTCGCCGCCATGGGCTGGGGCGTCGAGGCGACCATCCGCGCCGCCGACTGGATCGCCGCCTGGCCCGGCGCCGCCTGGACAGTGCCGGCGATGCCCGACCTCGGGATCGCCCTCTGCACGGTCGGCGGATTGTGGCTCTGCCTGTGGCGCCGTGCGGTGCGCTGGGCGGGGACGCTGCCGATCGCGCTCGGACTGCTCTCCATCGGCTGGACGCCGCCGCCGGACATCGTCGTCGACGGCGAGGCGCGAGCGGTCGCCGTCCGTGGACCCGAGGGCCACTGGGTGTTCGAGACGCGGGGGGCGGACATCGCGGTCGAGACCTGGCTGCGCCGCGCCGCGAGCGAGCGGGCGGCATGGCCGGAGGGGCAGGGGACCGTCCCCTACTGCGACCCGCGGCTATGCCGGCTCCGCGCCCAGGGCGAGCGGATCGCCATCGTCCGCCGCCGGGACGCGCTGACCCAGGCCTGCCGCAGCGCCGACATCGTCCTCGCCCTGGTTCCGATGCGCTGGCACTGCGGCAGGGGCGTGCTCGCCATCGACCGCCGCGATCTCGCCCGCGGGGGCGCCCACGCGATCCGCCTCGGCGGCGGGCCGCCGCGGGTCGCCACCGTGGCCGAGTTCCGCGGCCGTCGCCCCTGGACGGCTGCCGGCGGCGCCGACGAGCCGCCGGCCGAAGATCAGTAGCGGCGCATCAGGCCGACGAGCCGGCCCTGCACCTGGACCCGGTCCGGCCCGAAGATGCGTGTCTCGTAGCTCTTGTTGGCAGGCTCCAGGGCGACCGACGCTCCCTTCCGTCGCAGCCGCTTCAGGGTGACCTCGTTGTCGTCGATGAGCGCGACGACGATGGTGCCGTTCTCGGCCGTGTCGCAGCGCTGGACGATGATGGTGTCGCCGTCGACGATGCCGGCGTCGACCATCGAATCGCCGGCCACTTCGAGGGCGTAGTGTTCGCCGCGGCCGAGCAGCAGGCCCGGCACGTCGATGGCGCGCTGATGGTCGCGCAGCGCCTCGATCGGCGTTCCGGCCGCGATCCGCCCATAAAGGGGAACGGAGACGGCGTCGCCCGATCCGCCGGCGGGTTCGGCGACCGCACCGGCCAGGGCAGGCCGGAAATCCCCCTTGATGACGGTCGGCCGGAAGCCGCGCCGCGGGGTTCCGCCGCGGCCGGCCTGCGCCTCGGCCGCCATGTCGTCGGGCATCCGCAGGACTTCGAGCGCCCGCGCCCGGTGCGGCAGGCGGCGGATGAACCCGCGCTCCTCGAGGCCGGTGATGAGCCGATGGATGCCCGACTTGGAGCGCAGCTTCAGGGCCTCCTTCATTTCGTCGAAGGAGGGCGAGACTCCGGTCTCGCGCAGCCGGACATTGATGAAGGACAGCAGCTCGAACTGCTTTCGCGTCAGCATCTTGGTGCCCCCGATCCCATGCCTGGGGTGGTCGTTCGCCGCCACCCCAAGATATGGAACAAAACCGAAACGACACCGCTTGTTCTAGTTTGGTTCCCCGGATTCGTCAATGAATCGGCAAGGGGATTCGTCGTCCCGGCGCCCGCGCTTCAGCGTCCGCGCAGGATCTCCTGGCATGCTGGCGGCAGCGTCTTCGGCGGTGCCGGCTGGCGTGCGGCCTCGAGCCGGCGCTGCAGCGCCTCCACCGCCTCGTCCGACAGCCACCAGTCGAGATCGGGTCCGCAGCCGTCGCCCGGCGGGATCGCCGGCCCGGGCTCGCACTCCGTCTGGCCGGCCGGGCAGGCGAGGCGGACATGGAAATGCATGTTGTGGCCCCACCATGGCCGGAGCCGGCGCAGCCATGAGCGGTCGCCGGTCGCCATCGCGCATGCCGCGCGCTTGAGGGCGGGGTTGACAAGGATGCGCTCGACCTCCGGCCGCGTCGCCACCAGCTTCAGGAGATCGACCTCGACCGCGCCGAAGCGGGCGGGGTCGGCGGCCCTGCCGTCCGGGCGCAGCATGTCGAGGGCGATCGGCTGGGCCAGTTCGGCGGCGCCGAGCGGGGCCGCCGTGCGCCGGAACCAGACATCGACGTCCAGCCCGGACTGGTGGCTGGCGTGGCTCGACGGCATCGGCCCGCCGCGGGGCTGCGCCATGTCGCCGACCAGCAGCAGCCCGTGGCCGCCGAGCACCGCCCAGCGCCCCATCGTCTCGACGAGGCGGACGGTGTCGGGATGGCCGAAATAGCGCCGGTTCTGGGGCCGCAGGACCTGGTAGCCGGGTCCCGACAGCGGCAGCGCGACGGCGCCGGCGATGCAGCCCTGGGCGGTCTTGCCGATGACCCGCGGCAGGCCGGCCGACGGCTTGGCGACCGTGGACCAGCTGGCGGGCGGCGGCGCCTTCGGTGGCTGGGCCGCCGCCGGCCCGGCGAGCCAGGCGGCGACCAGGAGAGCGAGGATCCGCCTCATATCTGGCCGTACATGGCAGCGAGCGGCACGATCCGCACCGGCTCGCCGCGCCGGGCGGGCGGGGCGAGCGGCGGGCGGACGACGAGACAGTCGGCGGCGGCCAGCCGCGACAGGTTGGAACTGTCCTGGGTCGCGAACGGGGTGGCGCGCAGGAGGCCGTCCGGGCCGCGCTCCAGCGTCGCCCGCAGGTAATCCTCGCGGCGATCGTTGGCGCCGAGGTCGCTTCCGAGGATCGCCTGCTCGTCGACCGGAGGAAGGTCGGCCATGCCGGACAGCCGCGCCATCGCCGGGCGCAGGAAGAGCACGGCGCACACCAGCGCCGACACCGGATTGCCGGGCAGTCCCAGCATCGGCGTGCCATGCAGGCTGCCGAACATCAGCGGCTTGCCGGGCCGCATCGCGATCTGCCAGAAGTCGAGCTGCAGCCCGGCCTCGCCGAGGACGCTGCGGACGAGGTCGTGCTCGCCGACCGAGGCCCCGCCGGTGGTGACCAGGAGGTCGCAGCCGCGCGCGGCAGCCGCGAGCGCGGACAGCGAGGCGCGGTCGTCGCGGGCGATGCCGAGGTCGATCGGCTGCCCGCCCATCGCGCGGACGAAGGCGGCCAGCGCCAGCGCGTTCGAACTGACGATCTGGCTCGGCCCGATCGGTTCGCCCGGCATCACGATCTCGTCGCCGGTCGGCAGGATCGCGACCCGCGGACGCCGCCGGACCTTGAGCCAGGGCACGTTCATCGCCGCGGCGAGCCCGATGGCGCGCGGTCCCATCCGGGTGCCGGCCGCCGCTCCGACATCGCCGGCCCGGAAGTCGAGCCCGGCCGGCCGGACGTAGCGGCCCGCCGCCACGCCCTCGCGCACGGTGACGGTCTCGCCCGCGTGGTCGGCATCCTCCTGGATGACGATGGCATCGGCGCCGGCCGGAACCGGCGCGCCGGTGAAGATGCGGACCGCCTCTCCCGCCCCGACGGTGCCGGTGAAGCTGCGGCCGGCGGCGACGTAGCCCGCGACCCGGAGGCGGACGGGAACCTGGGCGACGTCCGCCGCGCGCACCGCCCAGCCGTCCATCGCCGACACGGCCGCCGGCGGCTGGGTCGTGCGCGCGACCAGGTCTTCCGCCAGCACCCGGCCCAGCGCCTCGGTCAGCCCGACCTGCTCGGCGGGCAGCGCCGTCAGGCCGGCGAGAATGCGGCGCCGCGCCTCTTCGACCGAAATCATCACGGTGCCTCGTAAGTACCGGATTTTCCGCCAGACTTGTGCGTCAGTCGAATCTCGCCGATGGTCATGCCACGGTCGGCCGCCTTGCACATGTCGTAGACCGTGAGGGCGGCGACGGTGACCGCCGTCAGGGCCTCCATCTCGACCCCGGTACGGCCGCGGGTGCGGCAGGTGGCGGTGATCTCCACGAGGCTGCGGGCCGGGTCGCAGGCGAGGTCGACGGTGACCGAGGTCAAGGGGAGCGGATGGCACAGCGGGATCAGGTCGGCGGTGCGCTTGGAACCCATGATGCCGGCCAGCCGGGCGACCGCCAGGACGTCCCCCTTCTCGACGGCACGGTCCATGATGCGGGCGAGCGTCGCCGCCGCCATGTGGACATGACCGCGCGCGGTGGCGACCCGGTCGGTCTCCGCCTTGGCCGAGACGTCGACCATGACGGCCCGGCCCTCGGCATCGAAATGGGTGAGGCGGGTCATGCCGCGCGGCTTCCCGGGCGGGTCAGGAGCGTGCGGGTCGCCGCCGCGACGTCCGCCTGGCGCATCAGCGACTCCCCGATGAGGAAGGCACGCGCGCCGACCGCCGCCATGCGTTCGAGGTCGGCCGGGGTGAAGAGGCCGCTCTCGGCGACCAGGAAACGGTCGGCCGGCACCCGCGGCGCCAGCTCCTCCGTCGTCTTGATATCGACTTCCAACGTCTTGAGATTGCGGTTATTTATTCCGATCAGGCCGAACGGCATGCGGAGTGCGCGGTCGAGTTCGGCCGCATCGTGGACCTCGATCAGCACGTCCATTCGCCAGTCGCGGGCGGCCTGGGCGAGGTCGGCCGCCAGTTCGTCGTCGAGCGCGGCCAGGATGAGCAGGATGCAGTCGGCACCGAGGGCGCGCGCCTCGGCCACCTGATAGGGGTCGACCATGAAGTCCTTGCGCAGCACCGGCAGATCGACGGCCGCGCGCGCCGCCACCAGATCGGCATCCTGGCCCTGGAAGTAGGGCGTGTCGGTCAGGATCGAGAGGCAGGTGGCGCCACCGTCGCGGTAGGCGCGGGCGAGCGACGGCGGGTCGAAATCCGGCCGGATCAGCCCCTTGCTCGGGCTCGCCTTCTTGATCTCGGCGATGAGGGCATGGCGGCCGGAATCTGCCGTCGCCTGCAGACGAGCGGCGAAGCCGCGTGGCGCCGGGGCGGCCCGGGCCGCCGCCTCGACGACCGGCAAGGGGCGTGCGCGCCGGCACTCGGCGACGTGCCGGCGCTTGTCGGCGTTGATCCGGGCGAGGACGTCGCTCACGCGCTGGCTCCCTTCGAGGTGATCGCGACCAGGCGTTCCAGGACCTTCCAGGCGGCGCCGGAATCAATGGCTTGCGAGGCGATGCTGACACCGTCGCTGAGGGCGTTGGCGCGGCCCGCGATGACGAGGACGGCGGCCGCACTGAAGAGCACGATGTTGCGGAAGGCGCCTGGAGCGCCGCGCAGCATCGCCCGCATCGCCTCGGCGTTGGCTTCGGGATCGCCGCCGCGCAACTCGGCCGGGTGCGCCCGGAAGAGGCCGGCCTCCTCGGGCGTCACCTCGAAGGTGCGGATTCTTCCGTCGCGCAGTTCGGCGACATAGGACGGGCCGGTGGTGGTCAGCTCGTCGCTGCCGTCGGAGCCATGGACGACCCACACGCGCTCGCTGCCGAGGCGTTGCAGCACCTCCGCCAGCGGCCGCACCCATTCCCGGGCATAGACCCCGACGAGCTGGCGGCGCACGCCCGCGGGACTGCTGATCGGGCCCAGCAGGTTGAAGATCGTGCGGGTGCCGAGCTCGACCCGGGTCGGCGCGACGTGCCGGGTCGCGGCATGGTGGCGCGGCGCCATCAGGAAGCCGACGCCGACCTCCCGGATCGCCGCCTCGACCACCGCCATGTCGCAGTCGAGGTCGACGCCGAGGCGGGCCAGCACGTCGGCCGAACCGGAGCGCGAGGAGAGCGCGCGGTTGCCGTGCTTGGCGACGGGCACGCCGCAGGCGGCGACCACCAGGGCGGCGCCCGTCGAGACGTTGAAGGTGCCGGTGCCGTCGCCGCCGGTGCCGCAGGTGTCGACGGCATCGGCGGGCGCCGCGACCTTGAGCGACTTCGCGCGCATGACCCGGGCGGCGGCCGCGATCTCCTCGACCGTTTCCCCGCGGACGCGCAGTGCCATCAGGAAGCCACCCATCTGCGAGGGCGTGGCGTTCCCCGACATGATGATCTCGAAGGCCTGCCCGGCCTCGTCCTCGGTCAGGGTCTGTCCGGCCGCGACCTTCGCGATGAAGGGCTTGAGGTCGGAGGCGCCGGCCGGCACCGCAGGAGACCCGCTCATGCCGCGAGCGGCCGCGGCCACACGACCGGCCGGCCGGTGGCGATCGCGAGGAAGTTGGCCAGGATCTCGTGGCCGCACTGGGAGGCGATGCTCTCGGGATGGAACTGCACCCCGTGGACCGGGCGCTCGCGGTGGCAGAGGCCCATGATGAGACCGTCCTCGGTCTCGGCGGTGACGCGCAGGGCCTCCGGCAGGCCGTCGCGCGCCACGACGAGCGAGTGGTAGCGGGTGGCGGTGAAGGGCGAGGGCAGACCGGCGAAGATGCCCGTGCCGTCATGGCGGATCCGGCTCATCTTGCCATGCATCGGCTCGGGCGCGCGCACGACCCGCCCGCCATAGGCCTGGCCGATCGTCTGGTGGCCGAGGCAGACGCCGAGGATCGGCAGGGCGCCCGCCCCCCGGACGAGGTCGAGGCAGATGCCGGCCCGGTCGGGGTCGCAGGGGCCGGGCGAGATGACGATCCCGTCCGGCCGCATCGCCAGGGCCTCGTCGACCGTGAGCGCGTCGTTGCGTCGAACCACCACCTCGGCCCCGAGCTCGCCCAGGAAGTGCCAGAGGTTGAAGGTGAAACTGTCGTAGTTGTCGATCAGAAGGAACATCCGCCGGCCCGTACCTCCGCTCTGCGGTGCTATAGCATGGGGGCCCCCACCGATGAAGGCGCGGCCGCGGGCAACCTTCGCTATCATCCCCGGCTTTCCCGAGTCGCAGCAGAATTTCCGCCAACCTCCGATGACCCGACGATCCGCCAAGCGCTCTTCCCGCCGCCCGTCCGGCGCTCGCGCCCCGCCGGCGCGGCGGATCGACGCCGGCACGCTGCTGATCGGGATCGGCGTCGGCGTCGCGATGTCGCTCGCCGTGGTGGGAAGCTGGCTCGCCTGGCCAGGCCGTGAGGCCGAGGCCCCCGCGGCGCTTTCGCCGCCCAGGCCGGCGCCAGCGCCGCAGGTGGCGGTCACCCCGCCGCCCACCCTGCCGCCCATCGCCTCGCCGGTCCCGCCGCCGGCCGCGGCGGTGACCGGACCTGCGCCGCCTCCGCCGCAACCGGCACCCGCCGCCGGACCGGCCGCGCCGCCGCACCGCGCACCGGCGGGCGCGCCGCCGTGGCGGCGAAATGCGGTCGCCGTGGCACCGGCGCCCGCAGGTGTCGCCCGGATCGCCATCGTCATCGACGACCTCGGTCCGAACCAGTCCGCCACCCAGGCGGTCGTGGCGCTGCCGGGGCCGCTGACGCTGGCCTTCCTGCCCTATGCCGGAGACGGCGCCCGTGCCGCCGAGCGGGCGCGCCGGCATGGCCACGAGACGCTGGTCCACATGCCGATGGAGCCGGTCGGCGCGGCGATCGACCCCGGTCCCGGTGCGCTGCGCGTCGCGCTCGGCAGCGACGAGCTGCGCCGCCGCATTGCCGACGGGCTCCACCGGATTCCCGGCCATGTCGGGCTCAACAACCACATGGGCAGCCGGTTCACCGCCGATCCGCGGGCCATGGCGGTGCTGATGGACGAGGTGGCGGGAAGGGGGCTGCTGTTCCTCGATTCGCGGACCACCGTCGACACGGTGGCCGAGAGCCTGGCGCGGTCCCGGGCGGTCCCGTTCGTCGCCCGCGACGTCTTCCTCGACAACGACCAGTCGGCCGACAAGGTCGAACAGCAGCTGGCCGAGACCGAGCGCGTCGCCCGGCGCAAGGGTTTCGCGGTCGCGATCGGCCATCCGCACGCGGCGACGCGCCAGGCGCTCGCCGCGTGGCTGCCGCAGGCCGAGCGCCGCGGCTTCCAGCTCGTGCCGATCAGCAGCCTCGCCCGCAT